>JAUXSI010000015.1 GCA_030679985.1 Candidatus Moraniibacteriota bacterium
TTATAGCTTCCTTTTTTACTGATATATATTTCCCGCTTTCCAATTTCACTTTTATATCCTGCGTAATCGCATTCACTTCGATCACGAACCCTTTCCCTTCCGGAGTATTCACCGTACTATGGACTTCCGGCATACCCACCAGCATCTCTTTGTATTGCTGCGCCTCGTAGATCAGACAGCACATCAGCCTGCCACACAGCCCTGATATCCTATCGGTCCCCCGGTGGGCGATCTGTTGGACCCTTGCCATATCCGTCGTGATGCTTTGCATATTGCCGTTATTCCTCACGCAGCAGAGTTCGCGTCCGCAAATCCCATATCCGCCCAATTTCCGCGCCTCATCCCGCGATCCGATCTGCTGCATCCGGATCAATCTTTTGAATTGCCTGGATAGGTTTTTAACCAATTCCCGGAAATCTATCCGCCCGTCCGCCGTAAAAGCGAAGATGATCTGTTTGCCATCCAGGCTGATCCGCGCGTCGATCAATTTCATCTCCAACTTAGCCAGTTTGATTTCATTGCGGCACGCCGCCAGACAATCCTCTTTCTGTTTTTCATTTTGGGCAAAAACATCTCGATCCCGTTCGGTAGCGATCCGCAAAATCCGTTCTTTAGGCTCTTCTTTCGTGACCACATCGACATCGGTTACGATGCCGATCTCGTTGGCATAATCAGTCGCCACGATAACTTTATCTCCTTTTTCCAGCTGGAAATCGCTTGCGTATAGTTTAGGATTCTCCCAGGAATATAGGCTGACTAAAACTTTCATTTGCAAATTATCACGGTTCTAGGGGCAAATGTAGCCGGATAAGAATCCGCACATTCGCGACTATCCGCATTTTATAACTCAAGCCGGGAAAATTCCCCGATCTGGATGTTTTCCCCTATCTTGCTTATTTTTTCAGTTAACAATCCGCCGATGGTCTGGTCCGGATTTTTTATGAACGGCTGGGTCAAAAGGGAAATTTCCTCCCGGAACTTTTTTTCCTTGCCGGCCAGGATGGTGTCCATAATGTCCGCGGGCTTGTTCTCCGCAGCCAACTGCGCCATCCAAATTTCCCGCTCCTTGGCGACCGTTTCAGCCGGCACGTCTTCCGGCTTCAAATATTTCGGATTGGCCGCCGTGATATGCATCGCGATATCCTGGGCCAAGGCTTTGAATTCTTCGTTGCGGCCCACGAAATCGGTTTCGCAAAGGAGCTTCACGATCGAACCGACCCGGCCGTTGGAGTGCACATAGGAAACTATCACGCCCTCTCCGGCGATCCGGTCCGATTTTTTCATAGCCTTTTCTTGGCCGCGCTTACGCAGGATCTCGATCGCTTTTTGATCGTCTCCCTGCGCCTCTTCCAACGCTTTTTTAACTTCTACGATTCCGGCTCCGGTCCTTTCCCGCAAGTTTTTTATTTGTTCTAATGTAGCCATTTTTTTATACCGATTCGAAACTAACTAAAGGTATAGCGCGAATCTATGGACATTTTAAATGATTATCGCAGGACGCACACTGTGCGCCTGCCGCAAGTTTGTATGTTATTTTTCCGCTTTCACCACGGCTGGAGCGGCGGCAGAATTCCTGAGGGCCGCGGCCTTCTCTTTTCCGGACAACACCGCCTTCACTATATGAGCCATCATCAGGCGCAACGAGGAAACCGCATCCTCATTCGCCGGAATAGGATAATCGATCATACCCGGATTGACATTCGTATCCACGAAAGCGACGATCGGAATGTTTCTTTTCACCGCTTCCTTGATTGCCAGGTCGTCCTCGATGACGCCGGTCACAAAAATCGCAGCCGGCAATTTCAGCATATTCTTGATTCCGCCCATCCGCCTCTCAAGCCTTTCCAATTCCTCGGCTATTTTCATCTGTTCGAACTTGGTATATTTGTCATATTCACCCCGCTTCATTTTCTCCTCGCCGTCGCGCAAAAACCGCGTCCGGCCGGATATGGCGCTGAAATTCGTAAATGTTCCGCCCAACCATCTGTCGATGACATATGGGGATGCGCACCGCCTAGCCCCCGACTCCACCAGTTTCTTGACCTGCTTCTTGGTTCCGACAAAAAGTATTTCCTGCCCCTCAGATACGGTTTTTTCGATGAATTTGACGGCTTCGTCCAATTTAGACACCGTCTTTTGCAAGTCGATGATATTCACGCCGTTCCTGGTGCCGAAGATGTATTCATCCATCCGCGGATTCCTTCTTGACTTTTGATGGCCGAAGTGGACGCCGGCTTTGAGCATCGCGTTCATATCGACCGCCAGATTGGCAAAATCAAAATCAGCGAAATAGTCTTCGCTGCTGTTCTTTGAAACCGGTTCTTTGGCGCCAGTTTCAACCGCCTCTTCCTGCGCTACGGCAGTCTTTTTTTCCTCTGTCATTGCTTTTTTGTTCCTTAATTATTATCTCCCCGAAGGGACCGCTACTTTTTGTTTGTCCCGCAATCCATCAGGATTTTCAGGATTCGGTCTGGCTTTTGATCCTCTCGCCGACCGGCAGAGAGGCAGGAATAGGCCCAAAAAGTATGTGTTTTATACTTAGCCAGTATACCAGCCACCTCCCCCCTTGTCAATTCCCGCAGGATATGCTAGATTGTCTAGGTAATTCAAACGCCGCTTATTAACATAATTTCCAACCCGTAGCGGTATTTTTGCACATTTGCAAATCCGTACGGGATTTGTAATTGCAGACATATGAAAAAGAAGATACATCCGAACTATCATAATAACGTGAAAATAATCTGCGCTTGCGGCAATGTCATTGAGACCGGCTCGGTCATCGAGGAAATGAAAGTCGAAATCTGCGCCGCTTGCCACCCTTTCTACACCGGCAAGAAGAAATCCCTTGACGCCACCGGCCGGGTCGACCGCTTCAAAAAGCTGGCCGAAAAAGCCGCCACCAAGAAAGTGGCTGCTAAAAAAGCTCCTCGCGTGGCCAAGAACAAGAAATAATATCCTGCTAAAAAAGCGCAAAAAAAACTCCTTACGGAGTTTTTTTGTTTTACCTACCGGGAGAAGACCAACATAGTCGTCATCCCCTGTTTGCGCTTGCGATGCTTGATAGCGCCTAAGAAATGCCCGGATTGTTTTTGGAAGCCGGCCGATTCAATCAAGGCAATCCAATCTTCCATCGATTTATACAGCCCGGTCCAAGGCATATAGGGATTTTGCAGATTCATCAGCCAATCGTTCAAAAATAGGAATTGGATCTTTTCCGATTCCGATAGTTGCAGAAAATCTTGCGTCGCCCCGGATATTTCCAAATCGAATTTCGCCAAATGATCCTTAATATCTTTTATGGCGCACACTCCGGCTAAAAAAGACTCTTCAAAGACGATCAGCTTGCCGCCCGGCCGCAAAACCCGTTTCAATTGCGCAAAAATATCTTGCGCTTCTTGATTATTATCCAGATGATGCAAAACCAATTTGATGACCGCCAAGTCTGCCGAGGCATCGGCAATCCCATCCAGGCCCCGTAAGAATTCGATCCGCGGATCCAGACCCGCCAAAACCGGTCGGCTCTTGGGATCGACGCCGATAAACTTTTTAACGCTTCCATATCGCTCGGCCATATTTTTCAAAAAAGCCAATTTGCCGCAACCGAAATCCAAAACGGTTTCTATGTCCGACACTTCGTCACGCAACAATTCCACGAACATATCGCCGGGCTTTTCCGCCGGCAAGCCCGTGTTCCGATATTCTTTGAGTTTCTTTTTATAATATTTTTTTATTTCCTGATTCGAAATGCTCCCTTGTCCGGCTGATTTTTCAAGGTAGCCGAAAAACTCTTCCGCGAATTTTTCCGGTTGGATCAGATTTTCATGGTTGCCGATCCAATGTCTTTTCAACGCCGCCAAAACATCCGCCGATTCCAGGATCAGCAGGGGATTTTTCAATATCTCCGGATTCAACTTGTTTTCCGCCATAAGTTTGCTTTTAAACCAAAGCGTCTCCCTTCAGCCTAACAAAAATGCGTCGTTCTGGCTATGTGGCCGGAACGGCGCCTTATCCCGGACGGACAGATACTTGACAAGCCGGAATATCCGCATTATCATACCTGTACCATAGGTATAGGTAAATAATTCTTAATATACCCCTTATGCAAAAACTGACCAATCCCAAGGAGCGCATCGCCATCGGCTTGAAAAAGGCCCTCGCTTCGCTCGAAAAAATAATCCCCATGGTGGAGCAGGAAAAAGACTGTTTCTCCATCATCCAGCAGAACCTGGCCATCATCGGCTTGCTCAAAAACACCAACCTTCTGATGCTTGAAAGCTATATGGACCAGCACATCGGCCTGATGAACAAAAACAATCTATCGCGGCGCGACCTTGAAACCCTGCGGACGGAAATCCTGAAAATCGTCCGCACCGCGCAGAACAAATAATCTTTTTAAACAATCCTATCGACAATCCTATGCTCCAAAAGAAATATTTGCTTATTTTTGCCCTGGCCGCCATCCCCTTCGGCGCCTTCCTGGCCACAGGCGATTCCTCGGATAAGCTTGCGGTTTCCGTCGGCACTCCGGGCAAAAAAGTGGCAGCCACCCCCATTACGCTTGCCGAATTTTCACCTCAAAGCCCTTATTGCGGATTCGCGGTCGGCGCCCAGCGGGCCGAAATCGCGCCGGAAATCAACGGCACCGTCCAAACGCTTCTCAAAAACGAGGGTGACGCCGTCCGCGCCGGAGAAATAGTCGCCACGATAGACGATCGGACCATTGACGCGCAGGCATCCGGATCAGCACGGGTCTCCGGCGATTTGCAGAAAACATACCGCGATACCAAGAAACTCTACGATCAAAAAGTCGATGAAGCCAAGGCCGCCCTCAAAAAAAGCAAAGCCAGCTATGACGACGGCGACGCCACCAAGGAAGATGTCAAATTGGCTGAAGAAGCGGTCGATAGCGCCAAACGCGCCCGCGACTTGCAAATCGCATCCGCGCGCGTCCAGGTTTCCAGCGCGGAAAGCCAGCAATCCGTCGCCGAGAGCTACGCGCAAAAAAAGACCATCCGCGCGCCTTTTTCCGGCACGATCACCCGGCGCAACGCGACCGTCGGATCATTTGTCGCCGCCGGGACATCCATCTATTCGCTTTCCGCGCCAGGAACGGTCGAAATCGAACTGAGCGTGCCTAAATCCATCATCGAAAAACTTCACGACAATCAGACGATCAGACTGGCCGAGGAGGATTCCTCCTCCGTCGACGGCTTCGTCTATGCTAAAAATCCTTTTTTGAATTTCGGCAACCCGAACGGCATCGTCCGCTTGCGGATGAAAGATCCTGCGGAAACCTCCGTTTCGATCGGGGATTATGTCTGTGCCGATTTCCCATTGTCTGAACCGAAAGAGGCTTTGTCCGTTCCGGAAAATTCAATCCTGCATGAATTCGGCGACTCTTTTGTCTTTGTCGCCCAAGACGGCATCGCCCGCAAGAAAAATGTCACTACCGGCGCGACCGCCGAAGGCCAGACAGAAATCCTTTCCGGGCTGCAACCGGGAGAAATCGTCATCACGCAAGGCCTGAATGAGATCGATGACGATGATCTGATAATTTATTAATCCGCTTGATTATGGTTAACGAAAAAAATACCGTCGGAATATCCGGCAAAATCACGCGCCTTTTTCTGAACAATCGGGAACTGAGCATTCTCTCCATCCTCATCATCGCCGCTTGGGGCATCGTGAGCTTCGTCCTGATGCCTAAACAATATAATCCGGAAATCGTCGCTCCGGCTTTCATCATTTCCACCGATCTGCCCGATGCCGACAGCCGGGAAGTCTTCGAATTGGTCACCCGCCGGCTGGAAGATGTCATCAAGGAAATTCCCGAAGTGGATGAAATATCCTCCCAATCTTTTTCGGGCGGGAAAAGCATGGTGATGGTCAAATTCTATGTCGGATCGGATTTGGAAAAAGCCAAAATAACCCTCAGCCAGAAACTGCGCGACAATGCCCATCTGAAACCGGCCGGGGCTTCCGAGCCGATCATCCAAACCATGGATCCGGAAGATGTCCCGATCATTTCCATCGGCCTCACTTCGGACAAATTTTCCGAAGAAGCCTTGCGCAAAGCAGCTATCGACATCGCCGACAACTTGAAACAAGTCGAGGGGACTTCCAAAATTGAAATCAAAGGCGGCCATACCAACAATCTCAATGTTTCATTGGATGCCGGGAAACTTGCCGCGCTTAATGTTTCACCGGCCGAAGCCGCCCAGGCCATCCGCTCAGCCAACGGGACCTACGGGGTGCACACGTTCAAAAATGACAGCTATAATCCCGTCCTGACCGTCGACGGCAATATCCGCGACGCGCAAGAGTTGGAAAATATCATCATCCGTTCGCAAGCGGCATCGACCATCCGTTTGTCCGATGTCGCCACGATCGATTACGGTCCGGGAGAAATCACCGAATATGTCCGCTTGCGGGAAAAAGAAACCGCCGGAACTTCGACCCCGGTAGTCTATGTCGCCATTTCCAAATTGAAAGGCGCCAACGCCACGACGGTCGCCAACGCGGTTATCGCGAAATTGGACGCCGCCAAGGACACTTTCATACCCCGGGAAATCGAAGCGCGGATCTTCCACGATGAAGGCGCGACCGCCGACGAAGAAATCACCAAACTATCCGTCGAGCTGGCCAAGTCGATCGCCATCGTCGGCGCGGTGCTTCTCCTGATCCTGGGATTCCGCAGCGCCCTCATCGTTTCACTGGTTATTCCGCTTATCCTTTTCGCGGTTTTCGCCGTCGGCAATCTGTTTGGAGAAACGATCAACCGCATCACCCTATTCGCCCTCATCCTTTCACTCGGCCTCTTGGTGGATGATGCCATCGTGGTCGTGGAAAATATCAACCGCTATTTCCGGATGAAGCTAGGAATTGGTAAAACCGAAACTGTGGTACGCGCCGTGGACGAAGTCGGGTCGGCTCTGTTTATGTCCACCCTCACGATGATCCTAGCTTTCGTGCCGATGGCTTTCGTAACCGGAATGATGGGACCCTATATCGGTCCGATTCCATTTTTCGTGCCGGTCGCCTTGGCGGCCTCCCTGCTTTTCGCCGTCACCCTCAATCCATTTTTCGCCCATTTATTCAACAAAGAAACCGCTCAAGAGAAAAAGGCGGGCATCATCGACCGCACTATCGGAAAAATCGAGACGGTTTATGCCCGGACTATCCGGTTCCTGCTCGATTATCCCAGGGCCCGGAATATGTTTCTGGCCGGCACCGCCCTGGCTATCATCGTTTCGCTTTCATTGCCGATGCTGAAAATCGTGAAATTCAGGATGTTGCCCAAAGCCGACAAAGAGCAATTTTATCTCTATTTGGATCTGCCTGGCGGGACCAACATCGGAAAAACCGACTTGCTCGCGATGGAACTTGAAAAAAACATCCTGGCGCAGGAAAATATCGAGAGCGTGGAAAGCTTCGTCGGACAATCGCAAATCGTCGATTTTAACGGGCTTTTCAAAGGCAGCTCGTTCCGCGTCCAAGAAAACCAGGCGACTTTAAAAATAAATCTGACCCATCCGGAATCCAGGGATGCCGCCAGCGAGGAGATCGCTTCCGGAGTCAGGGAAATTTCCCTGGAATTTTCCCAAGCGCATCCGGACGCCAATATCAAAATCGTCGAAGATCCGCCTGGACCGCCGGTACTGGCCACCCTTTTCCTAAAAGTCCAAGGGGATGACACCGAAAAAATAACCGCTATCGCCCGCGATGTGAAGAAAACCGTTTCCGAAATAGACGGGGTCGTCGACCTGGATACTTCCATTCCGGAACAAAACGCCGATCAAGCCTACCGCGTCAACATCGAGAAGTGCCAACGGCTCGGCATCGCGCCCGACAGCGTCAACCAGACGCTCCTGCTTGGATTGCGCGGAATGCCGGTGGGTTCATACCGTCGCCAGGACGAAACACTCGGCCGAAGAAGCGAGCAGGAACAGATCATCGTGCGCCTGGCCGGGAAAGATCGGGAATTCGCCGAAAACCTGAACCGCCTGTCCATTCCAGCCCAGGACGGCACGCCGATTCCCATATCCGAACTCATCAACCGGGTTGATTCGGATGTCGATAGTATGATTTATACCGATGAGCGGCAAAAAACCGTTTCGATTTCCGCCGAAATGGAAAACCGCAGCGTGGTGTACGCGGTGTTCGACATTTTCCCGAAACTGCTGGATTACAAATTGCCCGGCGCGACAGAAACAAAAACCTCTTGGACTCCGTTCGGAGTGACCTATACCGATACGGAAACCGGCGAACAATATTCCGTTATGATTGACGGGGAATGGAAGCTCACTCTGGAAGTGTTCCGTGACCTAGGTATCGTGATGGCTCTTGTGATGTTCCTGATTTATTTCGTCGTCGCCGCTCAGACCGAATCACTGGTCATCCCGCTTCTGATTATGGGCAGCATTCCGCTTTCGCTCATCGGCGTCCTGCCGGGCTTTGCCGTCCTGGGATTTGTAAAAGACACATATTTCAATGCGACATCGATGATCGGCGTTATCGCCCTGTCCGGATTGGCCGTCAAAAACGCCATCATCTATCTGGAATATTTGGAACCGCTCCGCCGGCAAGGCTTGCCATTGAAAGATGCCTTGGTCGAAACCGGACGCATCCGCCTTCTGCCGATCATCCTCACCTCCCTCACCGCCATCCTCGGCTCACTGACCATCGTTTCCGATCCGGTCTGGGAAGGCTTGGCTTGGGCGATCGTCTTCGGTCTCACCGCCTCCACCCTGCTCACCCTGCTGGTCTTCCCAATCCTCTATTATCTTTTCGAGCGAAAAGCCGAATAGCCTGGACAAAAAAACAGACAGTCCCCGTGATTTATCTGTTTTTGTTTTAGCGCCGATCCGAACAAAATCGTGCTTGCGGAAAACCGCGTCCGTCAGTAAGAAATACAGTCTTTTGACTTTGATAGTCGCCTGTCTTATAATACACTAAGGTTTTAAAGTAAAATATCCCGCCAAATCCGCACATATGAACCCTCTCATTGAAGAAATCAAAAATGAATATGCCGAAAT
>JAUXSI010000026.1 GCA_030679985.1 Candidatus Moraniibacteriota bacterium
GTTTCCCATATCTGGTTTTTGCGCGGAGTGCCTTCAAAAATCGGATTGGCCTTGGGAATGAGTCCGCAGGAGTTGGAGAAGGTCATTTATTTTTCCAACTACATCATCCTGAGCGTGGACGAAGAGGCGCGGGAAAAAGCCCTAGCCCAATTGGAACAGGAATTCAAAGCCAAGCAGAAAGAAATCGCCAAGCTTGATGGCAACGCGAAAGAAAACAAAACGGAAGAATTGAAAGGCGTTTATCGCACTGCCAAAGAAGAGCTTAAGGGATTGCAACGGTTCCAGATCATTTCCGAAGTCGAATATTTCAACCTATCAACCCGGTACGGCCAGGTTTTTTCAGCGAGCATCGGAGCGGAAGCGATCAGAAGAATCTTGGAAAATCTGGATATGAAAGCGGAGATCGAGCTGCTGAAAAAGGATTTGGCCAATGATGAAATCGTCGATAAGAAAAAAATTCTCAAGAGGATCAAGTTGTTCCAAGGATTCATCAATGCCGAACTCAGATTGGAATGGATGTTGCCGACGGTCATCCCCGTCATCCCGCCGGATTTGCGGCCGATGGTGGCGCTGGACGGAGGCCGGTTCGCGACTTCGGACTTGAACGACCTATATCGCCGGATTATCAATCGAAACAACCGTTTGCGGAAATTGATCGAGATCGGCGCGCCGGAAGTAATCACTAGGAATGAAAAGAGGATGTTGCAGGAAGCGGTGGACGCCTTGTTTGACAACAGCGCGCGCCGCGGCCAGGTCAGTGTGACGGCTTCAACCGGACAACGGAGAGCTTTGCGGTCTTTAGCGGATACGCTAAAAGGAAAACAGGGTCGTTTCAGGCAGAATTTACTGGGGAAACGCGTGGATTATTCCGGCCGTTCGGTAATCGTGGTCGGTCCGAAATTGAAATTGCACCAGTGCGGACTACCTAAGAAGATGGCCTTGGAACTTTTCAAGCCGTTCATCATCAACAAACTTATCGAAAGGGAATTGGCTTACAATGTCCGCAGCGCGGGTAAGATGGTGGAGAGCGAAAGCGAAGAGGCATATGAAATTTTGGACGAGATTATCTCGCACCACTATGTGATGTTGAACCGCGCTCCGACCTTGCACAGGCTTTCAATCCAAGCTTTCCAGCCTGTTTTGATCGAGGGTAAGGCTATCCAGCTGCACCCGATGGTTTGTTCGGCTTTTAATGCTGACTTTGATGGCGATCAGATGGCGGTGCATGTTCCGCTGACGGACAAAGCCAGATGGGAAAGTGAAAACTTGATGCTTTCCAAACGGAACCTGCTGAAACCGGCGAGCGGTGAACCGATTATTTCGCCGACCTTGGATATGGTGTTGGGATGTTATTATATTACGCATATCCTGAAGGGCGCCAAAGGTGAAGGCCGGGCCTTCTCAAGTTTCGATGAGGCGATTATGGCGTATGAGTTGGGACAGGTGGATGTGCGGGCGGCTATCAAGGTTTTGTATGACGGCCAGATATTGGAAACTTCCGTGGGTAGGATCAAATTGAATGAAATCATTCCGGACGGAATCGAATACGTCAATTATGAGATGACCAAAAAGGAGCTGAAAATGCTCGTGGCAAAGGTTCTGGAGGTTTGCGGGGCGGAGGAAACGGCGTTGTTCGCTGATGAAATCAAGAATCTCGGATTCGCTTCGGTCACCAAATCCGGAATTTCCTGGGGTATGGATGATTTGACTGTTCCTGCGTCAAAGAAGGATATTATGAAAGATGCCGAGGCGGCAGTCGAAGTCATCAAACAGCAGTTCAATATGGGTCTCTTGACGGAAAGTGAGAGAAAGGGCCAAGTCATCGAAATTTGGAATAACGCCAAAAATAAGATTACGGATGCGGTGCGTGCCGGATTCGACAAGGAAGGCCCAGTATATTCGATGGTCTATTCCAAGGCCCGGGGTTCTGAATCCGTAGTGGTCCAGATGTCCGGTATGAAAGGTTTGATGGCTGGTCCGACCGGAGAAACTATCGAATTGCCGATTAAAAGTTGTTTCAAGGAGGGCTTGAACGTATTGGAATATTTCATTTCCACCCATGGCGCCAGAAAGGGTATGGCTGATACCGCCCTTAGGACCGCGACGGCCGGGTATCTGACCCGAAGATTGGTGGATGTTTCGCAAGATATCATAATCCGCGAGGAGGATTGCAAGGATACTGCCGGTTCGTATTTGTATAAGGAAGACTCGGATAGGATCGGCCAGAGCTTCGCGACACGGGTCATCGGAAGGGTCGTCATAGACGACATTGCCGATCCGAAGACCGGGGAAATCATCGTTGAAGCGGGAGCGCTCATCAACAAGAAACAAGGTGAGATGATTGAAAAGGCCAATATCGCCCAAATTAAGATCAGATCCTTGGTGACCTGCAAGACTCCGCGCGGAGTTTGCCAGAAGTGTTACGGACTTGATCTTGGACGGGGACATCTGGTCCAATTGGGACAGGCAGTCGGAATCGTAGCGGCGCAAGCGATCGGAGAGCCTGGAACCCAGCTGACGATGCGTACTTTCCACGTCGGAGGCGTGGCCGGAACTGACATCACCCAGGGTCTGCCGCGTGTGGAAGAAATTTTCGAAGCACGGCCTCCGAAGGGTGAGGCGGTCATTTCCGAAGTCGACGGCAAGGTGGCGGAAATATCGACCGGTGATAAGACAATCAGTATCAAGATCGAAATGGAGGGTAAAACCAAGACTGTTAAGGAATATGAAATTCCGTTGGGCAGCACGGTCAAGGTCGCGCAAGGCGATTTGATCGGCAAGGGATCGAAGCTTTCCGAGGGAAATATCGACCTGAAGAAACTCTATAAGACTATGGGTTGGGAGGCGGTGCACAGGTATATCGTCAAAGAAATCCAGGAAATCTATGCTTCCCAGGGTGAAGGTATCAATGACAAGCATATTGAAGTCATCATCAAGCAGATGTTCAGCCGGTTGCAGATCATCGAATCCGGCTCGACCAGCTTGATGGGCGGAGACATCATTGAGAAAGACCAATTCAGGGAAGTGAATGTGATTGCCAAGGCGAATGGCGGCGAGCAAGCGACCGGCGAAGAGCTTTTGATGGGAATCACCAAAGTGGCGCTCTCGACCGAAAGTTTCTTATCAGCGGCTTCCTTCCAGGAAACCGCCCGTGTCCTTATCAATGCGGCGGTCGAAGGCAAAGTCGATCATCTGCGAGGACTCAAGGAAAATGTCATCATCGGAAAATTGATTCCAGCCGGAACCGGGTATAGGGAGGCGAAATAATTTTCAGATATCAACATAAAACCGCTCAGGAATGGGCGGTTTTATGTTGACAAATTTCTTATTTCGTGCTATGCTCGCATATTGATCCTTGAAAATTGAATTGTTCAAAATTCTACGAAACAGCGAAAAGGCGGTTATTTTTGTTTAGTTTAGGCGTTTTTTGGTTGTTTCGTAGTAAAATAAACCGAGTCGCTGGAAGAGTCCAGCGATCCAAATCAATTATTTCGGGAGAAAGAACATGAAGATGACAACTAAACTCGTAGTGGTGATGGTAGCAGTGTTTTTAGGTATTGGAATTGCATTCGCAGGTGATGAATATAATGCGAACACAAATATCTTTATATCTCCAAGTGCCGAGAACGCCATAGGCGGTGGCCCTTCTAATATTACTGAGAGTATCATAAATAACGATGGCTTGGAGGTTATAAACGTAGCCAGTAATGGCGACAAAAAACCGCCAGTTGTAAACAGTTTAAAGATCGAACCTGGAACAATAGATTCGACGGATAGCGATCAGGAGTTGACGCTGACGGTTGCCATAGAAGATGTTTCTGGTGTATGTGTATCGGGGAATTGCGGTGATTACAACGGCAGTCCCACACAGCTTGCTTTAAAAAATATCGATTCAGATCAAGTTGCAACTTTCTATGAATTCAAATTGGTCTTTGGAGATTCCAATGATGGAATTTATAGCTCAAAAGTTACAATTAAGAAAGGATCGGCGGCTGGCATATGGCGTGTGGATAATATGCTCGTTGTCGATAAATTAGGCAACTATAAGTCTTTGGTTTATGAGGACTTTAAAAAGCAAAAATAACCTAAGCCCTTTGCAAAAGGCGGGTGATTGACTTGGTTCAATCACCCGCTTTTTTAATTTTATAGATTCGGGGTATTTATCTGAAAACGACTCTTTTTCTAGACAGCTTTTTGTTTAAGTAAAAACGTGTTAAAATAGAGAAGTTATAAAGATTACTTATGGGGAGGCCGAAAGGGTCAAAAAATAAGAAACGTATCGAGGATGAGGGCGAGGAATCCGGAAAAGCAAGCAGCCGGCTCGAATTCGATATAGCAGGAGATGCCAAAAGGAGCGTTGTGGCTGTTTTTTTGTTCGCGCTGTCCGTAGTGATTTTGCTGGGATTTTTCGGCCAGGGCGGTATCGTGGGGGAATCGCTGGGCAATGCTACGGCCGTATCGATCGGCTGGGCCAAATGGGTTTTTCCGTTCTTCTTGATCGTAGCCAGTGTCATATTATTGTTGCGCAAAGAAACTTCTTTTTATATCACTAAGTTGATCGGTTTGGTCTTGACGTTCGTCAGCTTGACCGGGTTTTTCCATTGGTTTACTGATGCGGACAAAATGGAAAAAGCGGCCGATGCCGGATCGGGCGGCGGATATCTGGGTTATGCGGTGGCTTACGCAGCTGTCAAATTCATGGGCGTGGCGGGCGGGCTAGTCGCGATAATCTCGTTACTTCTGATCGGCATTATCGTTGCTTTCAATTTTTCCATAGTTCATTTCATAGATAGGATGCTAAGAAGGTCGAAATCAAGGGAGGCTGAAGATATGGAAAATATTCCGATCGAAGAAAGCGTTGATGTTGAAAATGAGGGTATTGACGGGTCCGATGGAAAGTGGGGGGATGACGAAGTGGAAACCATATCTGAAAAAAGAAGCAAGGAAGACGAGAATATCGGCAGGATCGAATTTGTGGAAGGGCCGGATCGTTATGTGGATGAGAAACTTTTCACTGATCTTGCAGGTAATGTTTCCAGCGCGGAAAAAATACCGGTCAAAAACAATAAAAGCAAATCTAAAAAAAATGACTGGAAATTGCCGCCAGCTGATTTGCTGGAAAAAAATTTGGGGGGGATGGAGAGCGGCGATACGGAAAAAAACGCGGAAATAATTGAAAAAACATTCAAATCTTTCGGTATAGATGTCGAACGGGGCGATATTCAGATCGGACCGGCAGTCACCCAATACAGTTTCAAGCCGGCGGTCGGAATCAAAATTTCCAAGATATTGGAATTGAACAATAATTTAGCGATGGCTCTGGCCAAACATCCGATTCGTATCGAGGCGCCCATACCCGGTAAATCATTGGTCGGCATCGAGGTTCCGAATGATGTTCCGGCGAAAGTCAGGCTGAGGAATTTGATCGAGAGTCCGTATTTTAAAATGAAATCGAAAGAGTCAAAGCTTACGTTGGCGTTAGGCGAGGATGTCAGTGGCGAATATATACTTTCCGATTTGGGCAAGATGCCCCATTTGCTTATCGCCGGATCCACTGGGACGGGAAAATCGGTTTG
Source organism: Candidatus Moraniibacteriota bacterium (assembly GCA_030679985.1). Taxonomy (GTDB): domain Bacteria; phylum Patescibacteriota; class Minisyncoccia; order Moranbacterales; family UBA2206; genus JAUXSK01. The sequence continues at coordinate 5,577 of JAUXSI010000026.1, forward strand.
CGTTAATTCCATAGTTACGACTTTGTTGTATCAAAATTCCCCGGAAGATTTGAAATTCATCATGGTCGATCCGAAACGCGTAGAGCTTTCCATGTATAGTGGCATTCCTCATTTGCTATCCCCGGTTATTACGGAAAATAGCAAGGTGGTTAACGCCTTGAAATGGGTGGTGAGTGAGATGGAAAGAAGATATCGTTTATTGCAGGATATGAAATCGCAAAACATCGACTCATATCATGACAAGCTAGCTAAGGGTGAAAAAAGAAAATACACAGATCCGGATTCCAAGAATGTGATTGAGGAGCCTATGGAAAAACTGCCCTATATCGTCGTGGTCATTGATGAGTTGGCTGAATTGATGATGAGCCATGGCAAGGAAGTTGAGGGAGCCATAGTGCGCGTCGCTCAATTGGCTAGGGCTGTGGGAATACATTTGATCGTTTCGACGCAACGTCCGGAAGTCAAAATAATCACTGGATTGATTAAGGCCAATATCAACGCGCGGATCGCTCTTAAGGTCAATACGCAAGTCGATTCAAGGACGATTTTAGATATGGCTGGAGCGGAGAAACTTTTGGGCAGAGGCGATATGCTTTTTTTGTCAGCGGATTCCCCGAAGACGAAGCGTATCCAGGGTATATTCCTAAGCGAAGCGGAAGTTAAAAAGGTGGTCAAATTCATCAAAGACCAATATGAAGCCGGGAAGGAAAAACACGGGGAAAAAATAGACGAAGGTAATGAAATCGGAATTGCGGAAAGTCCCGACTCGCTGTCCTTCGGCAATGCGGCGCCGCTCAATCTCGACGTCGCGACAGGAGGAGATAGCGAGGATGATTTGTATGAAGCGGCCAAAGCGGAAGTTGAGAGGGCGGGCAAGGCTTCGGCGTCGCTTTTGCAAAGAAGGTTGCGGGTAGGTTACGCGCGCGCGGCCAGACTGCTGGATATTTTGGAAGACAAAGGTATCGTCGGTCCGGCGGACGGAGCCAAGCCGCGAGAAGTATATACGGCTGAAAACAAGCCTCATTTTGAGGACGCGGATATTGACCAATCCGAAAGGGATAAATGGCAGTTGTAGCAGGAGCAGGCTGCCGTACGGCGAGCGTTAAAAGAAAATAAAAAAACAATCAAATCCGAAAGCCATCCGGTTCTTGCAATCAAGAAATATTCGCGGATGCCAACTTTTGGATTTTTACTTTAATTTATGCGGGGAGGTTTTGTCAAAAAAAGTGTGCGTACGTTGACCTTGGGTGAAAAACTTGGGAATCTTCGCAGTGAAAGAAGAATCAGTTTGAATGAGGTTTCGCGAAGTACCCGGATCCAATTAAAATATCTGGAATATTTGGAAGCGGGAGATTATAGGAGATTGCCGGCGGATGTCTATGTCAAAGGTTTCTTGCGCGGCTACGCCGAATTTCTCGGAGTGGATGAAAACATATTGATCCGTTTGTACGAAAAGGAAAAAGGCATCAAAAAAAACCTGGAAAAGGTCGCGGATAACGCATCTGAAAAAAGGGAACATATAAATATGTCACCTTTTCTGATTACGCCGAAAATAATCGCGGTCGCTTTGGGCGCGCTGTTTGTTTTCGGCGGATTTCTTTATCTGTATAAGGAAATCGGCGCTTTCGCCAATACGCCCAAATTGGTGATTCTCAATCCCGGACAAAACGCGGTCGAAGACGGCAATTCGGTGGTCGTGGAGGGGGTTACGGACAAGGACGCCAAGGTTTTTATCAACAACCAGCCGATATTGGTTTCCGATGAAGGGCGGTTCAGCGAGAGTTTGGCCTTGCAATCTGGCGCCAATGCGATCAGCGTAAAGGCCGTCAACCGTTTTGATAAGACTAATGTCCAGGATGTAATCGTGCAGTCCAACTATAAAGCTGAACCGCTGGAAAATCCGGTTGAAAACAACCAGGAGGATATTCTGTCGGGACAAGACAAGGTGGCTGTTGATGTGCGGGTAGATCCAGGTCCGGTTTGGATCAGCGTGGAAGCGGATGGCAATCTGGTTTTCAGCGGGACGATGCTGGCGGGTGCCGTGCAATCATTTTCAGCTGAAGATAAGATCGTGGTGAATTCTGGCAAGGCGAACGCGACCTATGTCAAATTTGGCGGCAAAGATATCGGCGCTTTGGGTGAGGAGGCGGTCTCTATCCGCGGCGTCACGTTTACCCGGGATACGAAATATTAAGAGGCATCGGGAGTGAAAAGTTATCCACAGGCCGTAGATTGGCAAAGAATACGCTTAGTGATATAATATCATCAAGGGATAGGGAGTATCCCGGATATAAATAATAAAATATAAAAAAATGAAAGAGGAAAGCAAAAAAACAGGAGAAGCCAACAAGGCCGTGGATACGGTCGTGGATTCGATCAAGGAGAAATTCGGGGAGGGCATAATCATGAAATTGGGGGACGTGAAAAGGGTCGATATCGAAGCTATCCCGACCGGTTCGGTTTCATTGGACATCGCTTTGGGTATCGGAGGTATCCCGCGCGGCCGCGTGATTGAGATATATGGTCCTGAATCGTCCGGTAAAACAACGCTGACTTTGCACATCATCGCCAATGCGCAACGGGCTGGCGGCGTGGCGGCCTTTATTGACGCGGAACACGCGCTTGATCCGGAATACGCCAGAAAAATCGGCGTGAACATCAACGATCTGTTGATTTCGCAACCGGATAATGGCGAGCAAGCCTTGGATATCGTTGATGCCTTGGTGCTTTCCGGCGCGATCAGTGTGATCGTAGTGGACTCGGTGGCAGCCTTGGTGCCGAGAGCGGAAATCGAAGGCGATATGGGTGACCAGCATATGGGGCGGCAAGCGAGGCTGATGTCGCAAGCTTTGCGCAAGTTGACTTCGATCGTGGCCAAATCCAATTGCACCGTTATTTTCATCAACCAGATCCGGATGAAAATCGGGGTGGTATTCGGCAATCCAGAAACGACTACGGGCGGCAACGCTTTGAAATTCTATTCGTCCGTGCGGATCGAAGTGCGCAAGGCGGCGCAGATCAAAAAGGGCGAAGACATCGTGGGCAATCGCGTGAAGGTGAAGATCGTGAAAAACAAAGTGGCGCCGCCTTTTAAGGCGACGGAGTTTGATATCATGTATAACGAAGGGATCTCAGCTTCCGGCGATGCGCTCGACACCGCGGTGAAATACGAAGTGGTTGCCAAAAAAGGCAATTCATATGCATTCGGTGAGATTAAATTAGGAGTCGGACGTGAAGCGGCCAAGCAAGCCATCAAAGATGATCCGAAACTGATTAAGGAAATTACCAAGGAAATCAATAAAAAAATCAAGGAGCTTGAGGCGTTGGCATAAACCAAAGCGGAGCGCGATACTGTTTCAGTTTGACTTTTGCTGCCGTATGGGGTATAATGGGTATATAAGTAAAAAGACGGGTGAATTCCCGCCTTTTTCTTTTTTTAAATTCTTAATCAATTTTTTATGGATATGGAAAAACAAAATAAAGTCGAGAATCTTGAACCCCCTAGAGATGTCGAAGGTGCTGTGGATGCCGGCCATAAAGAAAAAAGTTTGGCGGAAATCGGCGCTGCGAGGCGGGAGAGTGTTTTAAATAGCGGCAAAAATATGTTTAGCAGTCTGAAAAACAAATTTTCTGCTGGTAAGGAATGGCTGGCTAAAAAAATGTCCACTACGGTTGATTATGCTTTTGCAGCTCCGGAGGCGTATCAGAGAGGGAAGGATGCTATCGGGGAGGTTTCCGGAAATATTAAAAATACTGTCGGAGAATCAATTGAAGATATAAAATCCGGAGCAAGCGAATTGAGATCGGAAGTCGGCGAGGAAATCGGCAAGGGCGTTGAATATGTGAAAGGCGGCGTTAGAAATGTCAAAGAAAAAGTGGTCGGCGGCGCCAAAGCTGTAGGTGAGGCCGGATTGGGATTGGGAGTGGCCGCGATGGAAGGAACAAGAAACAAAGTTAATGAAGTCGTAACATCCGCCGGGGAAAAATATAACGAATTGAAAGGCAGAGGGCAAGCGGCGTATGAAAATTTAAGAGGAAGTGTCAGAGGCGCTAAAAACAGATTTTCTGAATTCATAAATGCGGCGAAAGAGAAAAAATTAGACGAACAAATCTCCAAACAAGAGGGTAAAGCGTATGAGGCACGTATGGAAATAAGAAGATTGATGATGGAAAAAAATAAGATAGCCTCAATGCGGGCGGAATACGCGATATAAATTTTAAAAATAAAAAAATGAACGTCGAATCAATTAAAAAATATATTCAAGATAATCCGGAAATTGATCAAGCAAAAAAGGAGGGTTATTTGAAAATTTTATCTTCCCCGGATGTTTCCAAGGCTGAAATTAGCGAGATTTTGGATGAATTGGAAGATGCGGTCCAGGCTAAGATCGATGGTGTTTATGCCGATGCCGGAGTGGTCTTGGATGAGAATAGTCCTGAATATAAAAGGCAATATCAACAAATGGCGACTGAGATAGACGCAGCTGAGAAAGAGTTCAATTCTTCAATGGATGAGATAGACAAGGAAATGAATGAGGTTGAGGAGGATACATCTCAAAAAATAGATGATGTTAAGGCTCAGTCTATCAGGGACTCAATAGGTATATAGCAATCCATCCTAAAAAGCTAATTAATAATTTTATTTCCGCTAAAAAAACAGCGGAACAAAAACAAAAATATGGAAGAGATCCAAAAATGCGAGTGTCCGGAGTGCGTCAAAAGGGCGCACGAAGCGGCGCGACACGATGAGATGGGGCTGGCGATCCTGATTATGCTGATGCCGGCTATGACGCTCACGCTTTTGTCCAATGTCGGTTTGTTCTAATAGAAAATTCCGAGATAAATATAAAAAGTCCGAGCAATCGGACTTTTTATATTGGAAAAATTTTCAACCGGAAGCCGTGGACTACGGACTAAAAACCAACTTATGCCCGGCCGACATATTCGCCTCTTTCGGTATTGACGATTATCTTATCGCCTTCATTTACGAAAAGCGGAGCGGACACCTTGAGGCCGGTTTCAAGGGTGACGACTTTGCCGCCGGTTGAAACGGTATTGCCCTTGATCCCCGGCGGGGCCTCCACGACTTCCAAAACCACCTTGACCGGGAGCTCGATGTTGATCGGTGTGTCGTTGAAATTCAAAACTACGATTTCCGTCCCCTCGATGAGATAGTCCGTAGCCGAACCGAGAACGGCTTTAGGCAGCGAAAACTGCTCATAGGATCCGTTATCCATAAAGGCATAGCTTTCGCCTTCTTGGTAAAGGAATTGGGCTTTGGATTTTCTGATATCGGCTTCTTCGAGCTGATCGGCGCCTTGAAAAGTCTTTTCCAGGACCGCGCCGGTAATCAAGTTCTTAAGCTTGGTGCGCAGGACGGATCCGGCGCGTCCGGTTTTGGATTGTTCATGGAAAAGGACGGCATAGGGAGCTTTTTCATGGACGATATTTTTGCCTGTCTTGATATCGCTTATATTTAACATAATCATTGCCGATGCGAATCTACGGATTGCAATACGGATTTACGAAATTTTCGGAACTGTTTGTTCGTAAATCCGTCGATGTTTCGTAGTTTCGAATCGGTTTTTATTTTACTACGAATGGTACCAGCGCCATAACGCGGGCTTTTTTGATGGCGGTTGCCAAGGCTCGCTGGTGCTTGGTGCAAGTCCCGTGTCTTTTTGGCGGGTATATCTTGCCCTGTGAGTTGGTGAAACGCTTGATCAGATAGACATCCTTGAAATCGATCTTATCCATTTTTATATCGCAAAAATGGCAAACTTTTTTTTCAGCTTTGGTCGGTTCGTTATTGTTGTATATTTTCATAATTATTGCCGATGCGAATCTACGAATTGAAATACGCCTGCCTGCCTGCAGGCAGGAATCTACGAAATTTTCGGAACTGTTTGTTCGTAGATTCGAAATATGTCCGTAGTTTCGAACCGGGTTATTGTTTAAAAGGGTACGTCTTCAAGCCTGATTTCATCCTGCTCCTCGTCAAGGTTGATGGTCGGGATTTCTTCCTCGGCTTGTTGTGGGCGGTCGTTTTGCGGACGTTGTTGCTGGGGAGAGACCGGTTTGTTGAATGAGCCAGGTGCGTTGGATGCTCCGGCGGCGCGTGAGCCTAATTGCATATTTTCCGCGATTACTTCGGTCACTCTCCGTTCCGATCCGTCCTTGGCGGTGTATTTCCGCGTTTCCAATCTGCCTTCGATGAAAGCTTCCTGACCCTTGGTCAGGTATTGTCCGGCAATTTCCGCCAACCTGCCCCAAAGGACGATGTTGTGGAATTCGGTTTTGTCTTGCCTTTGCCCGCTCTTGTCTTTCCAAAAACGGTTGGTGGCGAGGCTTAGCGTCGCGACAGATTGGCCGCTGGTCGTGTTGCGGATTTCCGGGTCGCGGGTCAGGCGGCCGACTAACATCACTTTGTTAAGATTCATTTGTTTTATGCCGATGCGAATCCACGAATTGAAATGCGCCTGTCTGCCGGCAGGCAGGAATCTATGAAATTTCCGAAACGGGCCATCCATAGATCCGAAATGCTTCCGTGGTTTCGAAACGGTATTAGATGTTTAAAATCTCTTCCAATTTTTTATCGATATCCTCGGCGGTTTTTTCCGCGTGGACAGGTTTCTTTTCGGTAGTTTTTTCAGTTTTTCCGTCTTTGGCGGCCGGGGTCTCCGTTTGACCTGGGATGGTTTTCAAGTCAGGGGTTTTGGCGGCAGCGACAACTGGCGTTTTTACCGATTTGGCTTTTCTTTCCGATACTGCGCTGGCTGCGCCGATTCTTTCTTCCTTGGTCTTCAGTTCCGGTAATTCCGAAGCGCGACTGATGACTGAGCGCAGGATATTGGTGTAGAGGTTGAGTTTGCGCGTGATGGATTGGATGCTGGTCGGATCTTCAAGTTCGAAGCGGCGTGCCACATAGAACCCGTGGGTTTCATGCTTGACCTGGTAGGCCAACTTTCTTTTTTCGACGACTTCTTTTTCGTCAAAAACTCCGCCTTCCGCAGTCACGATTTCTTGCGCTCCGGCCTTGATCGCTTCTAGCTCAGCTTCCTTGGAGGCCGCGACCAGATAGAACAGTTCATACTTCATTTGGTTGTTTAATTAAAATTTATTAACTTTGTTTATGAACTTAGACGGGATCTGCCAGAGGCGGACCGATTTTTATACCCAAATTAAAATTTGGAAAAAAATCAAAAAACCGCCAAAGAAAGCCTTTCCTTGCGGATTTTTACCCTCTTATCTCCGGTCAAACGCCAAAGCGAGAGGATATTTGGACTTTCTAAGTTATGTTTAGTTTAGCGTGGTGAGGGAGAAAAGTCAAGGTTTTTCAAGTAACGGGATTCGGATCCCAGGGAATGCTATGTCGCTTGATAAAATCGTGTTACCATTGTATATAAGGCGTTAATCTGAAAAATGGGAGGTGCGTTTATGCCGAAAGAAAGTTTAGCTGTTTATTTCATGACCGTCGCGTGTCCTTGGGACAGCTGCGAAAGCCTGCAGACGGTCAAATTGAGCCGCAGGGCCCGCAATTATTCCGCACCCGAGGAATATCGGTGCACGAGTTGCGGGAAATCATTCCGTATCGCCGGTGTTATGAACACCGTGGCTAAATAAATGCCAGGCGATAGGGTATCGATGTTGCGTAAGGGGTCAGCTGGAAATTCCAGCCGGCCCATTGTTTTTTTCAGGCAATAAATCCCAAATCGTTTCAAAAAACCCTTTTTGCGTGTCATGGATCTTCTGGCTTTCGATGATGATGGCCATTTCTTCATTATAAGATACGAAGCCGACTTTGTTATAGCCATAGACTACCATTTCGATTTGGATGTTGAATTTTTCTGAGGGTACTAACTTGGTCTGGGAAAAATAGGCGCCTAATTCTTCAGCAACGTCGCGAAGGACGGGATTGTTGCGGAAAAGGATTCTGGCCCAGATCTTTTTTTCTTGGCGTTCTGGCATAAAATAGTCGGTAAAAAAGCCTTCATAATCCCAAAATTTCTCATTGAAAGTTCCCAACATTTCTACGCCCGGGTATTTCAAAACGTCATTAAAAACTTCCTTGTAGGCCTCTTTGCCTTCAAAATATCTGATTTTAGGCTTTTTGTCGATCAGATTGGTGATGGAAAGAAGTTCCGGCATGATTTCTTCCAGTCCGCGTTTTTCTTCTTCTAATAATTCCAGAAGTTTTTTCGGGTTTTCTGCCAAAAATACCGGACGTTTTTTGCGCCGTGACTGACTGATGATCCCCCTTTTTTTTAGCAGTTCAATCATTTCATAGACGGTTGAACGCTTAATTAGCGATTTTTTGGTAATTTCGGCTATAGTCCCTTCGCCTAATTCCAAGATAGTTATGTATACTTGTGCCTCCTTTTTATCGAATCCGTTAGTGATAAGTTTGTCTAAAATCATATGTTTTATATAAATTAACGAATATTTAGTCGTTAATTTAATCATAGCATATATGGCTAAAACTGTCTATAACAAAGCAAATTTAAGATTGTCTCCCTTGCATGTCTCCCGGGGAATAACATTATTATTGATAAGTTGACAAAATAGTGCTAGTATTGCTTGTTAATAAATTTTATTACATGCGATTAATCAATAATAACTGCTAGATAGACTTAATTTATTTTTTAAGACTATTCGGTAGAAAGCTAAGTCTATGAATAATACAAAGAAAGATGTATATACTCTGGGAATAAATTCCGCCTATCATGAACCATCCGTTTGTCTGATAAAGAACGGTAAGGTAATCGCAGCGGTAGAAGAAGAGCGGTTCAATCGGATGAAGCATGGGAAACATTGCTTGATAGACAATCCGCATGAGCTACCGTACAACGCTTTGGACTATTGTCTAAAACAGGGTGGTATAACTTTAGATGATGTGGATCAAATTGGCTTTACTTTCAATCCAATCAACAGACTAACGAAAAATATCGGCCTTGAGGAGGATGTGGATGCGGGTGATTGGGGTAGTGAGAAAGGTGAGCGGCTGTACTATAAATTATCTATGTCGGTTCCTCAGATATTGGAAAAGAAATATAAAGCGAAAATTGCACACAAGTGGAATTGGTTGCCCCATCATACTTGTCACGCGGCTAGCGCTTATTATGACTCGCCTTTCTCCGAGGCGGCCGTTATGACCTTCGATGGAATAGGTGAATTTGCCAGCATTACATTGGGCTATGGCAAAAATAACAACCTGTCTATATTTAAGGAGGCAGGTGAATATCCGAGCTCGCTAGGATTCCAATGGACTAAGGCTTCCCGCTTCTTGGGTATCTTAGTCGATGGCGCAGGTGAATATGGCGCAGGTAAGATTATGGCTCTGGCTTCCTACGGTAATCCGGATAAATATTATGAGACTTTCAAAAAATTTTTGAGTTATGATAAGGAAGGAAACTTTGTTGTGGATGGTGATGTGATGCAATTCCGAAAAAGTACGCATGAAAATTTCGAGAAAATGTTCGGTTTCAAGGCGCGCAAGGAGGATGGGGAAATAACGCAAGACCATATGGATTTCGCGGCAGCTCTACAAAAAATTACCAACGAAATCATGTTGGGTTATGCGCAGCAGGTTTATAAATTGACCAAGCAAGACAATCTTTGTATGGCAGGGGGTGTCACTCTGAATTGCACCAGCAATACTAACTTGTTGGAAAAAAGCAGATTCAAGGATATCTATATCCAACCAGGTGCCAATGATATGGGAACTTCTGTCGGCGCGGCTTATTATTGCTACCACGAAATCTTAGGTCAAGAAAGAAGAAATGTTGCAGCTAAAACTCCCTATACCGGCCCGGAATATGGTGAAAAGGAAATTTTGAAAGCGCTCAAGAATGAAAAGGGCGTCCAGTATGTCAAGGTGACCGGCATCGAGAAGGCGACTGCGAAACTGATTGCCGAAGGTAAGGTTATTGGATGGGTGCAAGGGCGGGCTGAATTCGGACCGCGAGCCTTAGGCAATAGGAGTCTCTTGGGTGATCCAAGGAAGATCGAAATGTTCAAAAGGATCAGCTTGGATATAAAAAAAAGAGAATGGTATCGTCCGCTAGCCCCGATTGTCATGGATGAATATGTCGACCAATGGTTCAATCGTCCGAAGCACGGAGCGGAATCGGATAAATGGATGCTTTTCGCTTATCCGATACGGACGGGAAAGAGAAAATTAATTCCAGCCGTGACGCATCATGATGGGACAGGTAGAGTGCAAGTAGTTTCGAGGGATACCAATTCAAGATTGCATAAGTTGATAAGCCACTTTAACTCGCTGACTGGAGTACCGGTTTTGATTAATACCTCGTTCAATAGTAATGAGCCGATGGTATTGACACCAGAACATGCTATCAACACTTTCTTGAAGTCTGGAAAAGACGGAATTGATGTCCTGGTAATCGGAAGCTATTTGATCACCCGCAAGGATATTGATGCGAAGAAATTAGCGAAGCATAAATCCTAATAAATTAAGTGTAAAAAATTATGAATAAGAATATCGTAGATAAAATTGCTGCGGAAATAGTCAGTAAAAAAATTTCCGAGCAGGAAGTGGAAGATGCAAAAAAGGAAATTGGTGAATATATTTCCGAATTGCAAAAACAAGCTTCCATCAGTCTGGATCTGGAATTGGAAAAATTCATCATTGCCAGGCGGTAAAAAAAGTAATGTTAATTTAATTCATTAAATTTAAAAAAAATTATGGAATTAGACAGGGAAAAAATCATCCCACACCTTAAGCAGAAAGCCAGATTGGATTGTTATGAGGTACAAGGAAGCGTATATTCAGCGGAGAAATTCGTAGCAAAATATGCGTATTTATTGAAGGCACATGAACAAAAAATTATCCAGGAGCAGCTAAGCAGCTTAGGAAAGGATGCGGCGGAATTGTTCAGCCGGCCGATCGCCAATGTCGAAGCGGCTAGTGTATTGGTAATAAGCAGTGAAAAATCAAGTCTGAAAAAAATCGGCAGCCGGTCAGCATATTTGGAAGAGAAAAAGTTGAAACTTAAGGGTTGCCGTCCGATGCAGGATGGGTTGTATTTCCCGCACGAGAAATTGGATTTCGGCAATAGGCAAATGACTACCACTAAAATTCCCTTCGGCGTGTTGACGGATGAAAATGTGATGCGGGAAATCCTGGCTTATTGTTTCTTGCAAAAAAATAGCATCCAGGCGATGCAACAGCCGGCTGCGGTCTTCGAATACGCGGATGGCGAGAATATAATCGGATATTGTTTGTTGTCCTATTCACAAACTGAAGCGAGGTTGGAAGCTCAAGAAGAATTCTATGGCATGACCGTGCGGAGCTTGGTCACAGTGAGCGAGATGGAGAGGCGATTAGGGCTTGATGTTCTTGGTAAACTGGATAATTTTTCCAAAGTCAGTAATGAATGGTATGCCGAGAAGAAAAGTGATCTGATGATCAAGATGAATTTCAACGGAGGGTTCCGCGGCGTGCTCAACAGCAATGTCGGAAATGACATCGAATACCAAGATAAATTTTATATCTGTGACTTCGATACGTTCGAGGTGATCAATATGCCGGAGAAACCGGATTATGAGTTTATCAGAAGTTTTGTCCTGTGGAGTATCATCGAAATGTTGAAATCATCCCCACTTGTGTTCGCCTATGTGAATATGGATGGCCTAAATAGAAAAGAAGTTGCGGAGCATATCTGGGAGGTGTACACGAAAAACAGCCTATTGTGGCAGAAATACTATCAGAAATTTTTGTCTCAAGCGATGGAGCTTGGTTGGGATGCGAACTTGATTGAAAAAGCCGTACAGGATACGGTGGCATCAGACGTGTTTTATGATATGGCTCCGGATAATGTCATCGCTTCGGAAGTGCTCAAAAACACTTATCAACCGGAAATGTCTTTCTACACTAAGCAAGGTTAATATGGTTTTCGAAAAACCGACAATTGCGGGAAAAATCCTCCCCAGTATTGAGCGGGCGAAAGATTTCGGATTTAAGGAAAAAATTGATGCGGACGGCATCAGGGAAATCATCACGATTGGTAACGAGAGAAGGGGTGGGTGCCCTTTCTCTTGCCCTGGCTGCGGGGTGCATGACGAAGTTTTTCTAGTTTCCGATAGTTCAAATAGGATGTATATGCAAGAAGCGTTGAATATCTTGAAAATCAAGCTATCGCAACGGCGGGAGCAGTTTAAAGCAAACGGATATCATCCTTGCATATACAATCAAGGCAATACGACCAATAAGGAAGAATTATCCAGAGACAACCTGGCCTTTCTCTTGCGGGGGTTGAGTGAATTGGATCCGCTACCGGAATATGTTTCTTTGAATTCAAGAGGCGCATTCATCGACTCGGAATTGCTGGACGAAATCAACCGTTTGGGTTTGCCTTTCGGAGTCCACTTTATTATCGGAGTGGAAAGTTTGACAGACAAGGGTAGCGCCATGTATGGCAAGAAAAATATAGCTCAAGAAATAGCCAAGTTATTCTCAGTTTTGCAAGACAGTAATCGAAGACCAGGGCAAAAACAACTTTTCGGGATTGATGCCGGATTCGTTTTTTTGCCGGAGTTCTATCTGGCAGAAGGCGAAACAAGACAGGATAAGGAAAAAGTTAAGCAAGGTTTTATCTCGGATGTAGAAGTATTCATCGACCAGTACGTTGGCAAGGGTGTGCCGGCCAGGATCAATCTGCATCCGTATTACAAAATTCCCAGCTTGCCACAGGAAGATTCTTGCGAGGCATTCACGGAATTCATGACGGGTGTCATGGCATTGATAGTAGAATTGCGCCAAATCAATAAAAAGTCATCTCCGGAAGAAAAAGCCGCTTTGTTCATCGGGTTGCAAGATTCAGGCTATGGAACGGATAAATGGAAGGATGTTTTCGCAGTCTGGGGTGATGTGGTGGATAGATTGAATGCCCTGAAGGACTATGACAGTGAAGAATGTTTTGAAATCATAACTGAGATAATCCAGATTATGGAAAAAGATCTGGTGAAATAAAAACTGCCAGCATTGTCAGCTAGCGGTTTTTTTATATTCCCTGGGATTTTTAGATTTTGAATTCCACCACGTCTCCATCCTGCATCACATAATCTTTGCCTTCAGTGCGGAGAGTCCCCAGTTCGCGGGCTTTGGACCAAGAGCCGGCTTCGAGAAGTTTGTCCCAGTGGATGATTTCGGCGCGGATGAATTTGTCTTTGAAATCGTTGTGGATGGCGGTGCCGGCCAAGGGCGCGGTCCAGCCTTTCTGGATGGTCCAAGCGCGAGTTTCTTCCACGCCGGTGGTGAAATAGGTGATGAGACCGAGCAGTTCGTAAGCGCGGACGATGAGCTCATCAATGTTGGAATGGATATCCATTTCCTGCGCTTCTTCTTTGGTCATTTCGATCAATTCTTCCTCGATTTTAATGTCTAATTTCACATGCTTTTTGCTTTCCAGTTCCGGGGATAATTCCTGATTAACGTCAGCGACATTGTAGATATATAAGAATGGTTTCATGGTCAAAAGAGAGAGTTCGCGCACTACGATCCTGGTATTGTCTTCTTCCAGATCCAACACGGTTTCATTAGCGAGTTTGCCAGCTTCAAGGTTGGTATTGATTTTGTTCAAAATTTCCAATTGCTCAGCCGCGCCTTTTTTGTTGCCGCGCGCGTCTTTTTCCAGACGGACTTTAACTTTTTGGACGGTTTCTAGATCGGCTAAAATCAATTCAGTATTTATAACTTCCATATCACCCTCCGGATCAATCTTATTATTGACGTGGATGATTTGGGAATTGTCAAAAACCCGCACCACTTGGGCGATAGCGTCCACTTCACGGATATTGGCCAGAAACTTATTGCCCAATCCTTCGCCTTCCGAGGCGCCTTTGACGATGCCGGCGATGTCGACGAATTCCACGATAGCCGGAATGATCCGCTTGGTTTGGCTCATCGCCGAAAGTTTGTCCAGGCGCTCATCCGGCACTTTGACGATGCCGATATTGGGCTCGATGGTGCAAAAAGGGTAGTTATTGATATCTACCTGGGTTCTGGTCAGGGCTTTAAAAAGAGTTGATTTTCCGACATTGGGCAGGCCGACGATACCTATTTTCATGGTTTCTACGAATTACGAATTAATACGAATTTACGGATGTACGAATTTTAGCCCAATTGGACGCTTTAATCAATAGCTTGAATGCTCCGGGGGATAGTGCTAGAATGGGGCTATAAAGAAAATAATTAAAAACATATGAAAGAATCAATTTTCAAAGCCTATGATATCCGGGGACTTTATCCGAGCGAGATCGGGGAGTTGGAGGTCTATAAGATCGCCCAAGCTTATTGCAAGTTCGTGAAGCCCAGTACGGTGGTGGTCGGTTCCGATGTGCGGTTGTCTTCGCCCCTGCTCAAACGGGCCGCTATAAAGGCGGTGACGGACGCGGGCGTCAAAGTGATCGACGTGGGCGAGATCTCGACGGATATGTTGTATTTTTCCGTGGCTAATTATGGTTATGATGGCGGTTTCTCCTTGACGGCTTCACATAATCCCCGCGAATACAACGGTATGAAATGCGTACGGGAAGAATCGAAACCGATCTCATCCGATAGCGGCTTATTCGAAATCCGCGATATCGCGATGGGGTTGGAAGTGGATCCGGAAATTTTGCGGGGTGAAATTGATGAGAATCTCGTGGAAAAAAAGGATATCCTCGATGATTATGTCGCTAAAATCAGGACTTTCGCCGATTTTTCCAAATTCAGGGATTTCAAGATCGTAGCCAATGCCAATTTCGGATTAGCTGGCCGGGCCTTGGACAAACTTTTGGAGGGTACGGATATTTCGGTTGAAAAACTGAATTATGAACCGGATGGCAGTTTCCCCAAGGGGCGGCCGGATCCGCTGATTCCGGAAAACCGGGGAGAGACTTCGAATTTGGTGCGCGCGTTCCGGGCTGATTTCGGAGTGGCTTGGGATGCCGATGCGGACCGCTGCTTTTTCTTTACGGAAAAAGGCGAATTCATCGAGGGTTATTTCGTGACGGCGCTTTTGGCCAAGATATTTTTACAAAGGCGCAAGGACGAGAAGATAATCCATGATACGCGCCTGACTTGGGCGGTTGAGGATATCGTGGCTAGGAATGGAGGCGTCGATGTCCCATCCAAAGCCGGCCATTCCTTCATTAAGGAGCGGATGCGCAAGGAGAATGCCGTGTTCGGCGGTGAAATGAGCGCCCATTATTATTTCCGCGATTATTTTTTCTGCGACAATGGGATGATTCCGCTGGTAATGATGATGGAATTTTTGTCCACGCAGAAAAAAACCTTGTCGGAAATCATGCACGAGATGTTTTGGCGGAAATATTTCGTCAGCGGCGAAATCAATACGTATGTCAATGACGTGCAGGCGGTCGTCGCCAAGGCCAAAGAAATTTATATGCCCGGCGCGGTGAAAGTCGATGAGACAGACGGCATTTCGATCGATCATGCGGACTGGCGTTTCAACTTCCGCGGATCCAATACCGAACCGCTCATCCGTCTGAATGTCGAAGCCAAGTCGCAGGAATTGATGGAGCAAAAGACGAAGGAGTTGCTGGAATTGGCCAAATAAGATCTATAGCGTGAATAAACGCAAAAACATCCCCTAGTCCGGGGATGTTTTTGCGTTTAGTGAGGCCTAAATTATAAAACCGAGCTTCTGTTTCACATCGAACATTTTTTGGGCGGCGATAAGGCGGACTTTGGCGGCACCTTTAGCAAGGATATCCAGGACTTCCTCGTCGCTGATGGCGCCCATCCTTTCCTGGAGAGGCTTCAAGAAACTGACTAATGCGTCAGCCAGGCCGTTTTTGAAATCGCCATAACCCTTGCCGGCGTAGAGCTTTTCAATCTCAGCCGGAGTCCGGTCAGCTAGGAGGGAATAAATATTGATTAGGTTTTTTAAAGCCGGTTTGCTGTCATTATAAATTATTTCACTGCCGGAATCCGTCACGGCTTTTTTGATTTTCTTGCGGATGATTTCTTCCGAATCAGTCAGAGCTATGTAGTTGTATTCTGATTTAGCAGATTTGCTCATCTTTTTGGTCGGATCATCCAGGCCCATAATCCTCATTCCTTCCTCTTTGATGAAATGTTGCGGAATGATGAAAGTTTCGCCGAATTTTTTGTTGAAGCGAGCGGCCAAATCACGAGCCAGCTCGATATGCTGTAATTGGTCTTCGCCGACCGGCACGGTTTCCGTATTGTAGAGCAGAATATCAGCCGCCATCAAAACCGGGTAATCGAATAGTCCGACACTGGCGCTTTCCCTCCCATTTTTTTGCGATTTGTCCTTGAACTGGGTCATTTTTTCCAATTCGGGTATTTTAGCCAGGGTGTTCAGGATCCAAGCTAATTCAGTGTGTTCCGACACATGCGATTGGATGAAGATGGAAGACTTTTTAGGATCGATGCCGGCGGCCAGATATATCTTGGCGACTTCGATCGTTTTTTGGCGCAGGATTTCCGGATCCTGCGGCACGGTGATGGCGTGCAGGTCTACCACGCAAAAAATCGAATCATATTCTTCTTGCAATTTGACCCAGTTTTTGATGGCGCCTAAATAGTTGCCGAGGTGCAGGTTGCCGGATGGTTGGATGCCGGAAAAAATCCGTTGTTTCATAAGATTTCCTTTAGCTTTTATATATAAAAATTAGCATTAAAAGCGTCCTTTTGCAAACGGAATATTTTTTTATGGTATAATGAATCTATCGATATGAAAACAAATAAAAAAATCATTACGACTTTTGCTTGGATGTTTTTTCTGGTCTTGCCGGCCAGTACGAATTATCAATTGAAGGATTACGGCTTCGGGACCGGCGGGACGGACAAGTCTTCTTCGAGTAATTATTCCCTGGAGGCGATTACGGGCGAGTTGGGCGGCAGCCAGGCCGCAAGCGCAGGTTACAAGGTCGGTCCGGGAATGATTTTTACGGGACAAGCCAATGTACCGGCGGCGCCGACTTTCGATAACCCCGGCAATTATTATAATAAATTGCGGATCATCCTTAATCCCTCCAATAACGCCAGCGATACCAAATTCGCCATCGCTATCAGTACGGATGATTTCATGACGACCGGATATGTGCAAAATGACAGTACGGTCGGGGCGGTTTTAGGGTTGGAAGATTATCGGACTTATGCCGGCTGGGGAGGCGCGGGTGGAACTTATATAATCGGTTTGGTAGCCGATACGGCCTACAAAGTAAAGGCCAAAGCGATGCATGGCAGCTTTTCGGAGACGGATTATGGACCAAGCGCGACTGCCGCTACCGATTCCCAAGCGCTTTCCTTTGATCTGGATGTTTCCGCGACTGATTCGGAAACTAATGCTCCGTATGCGATCGATCTGGGGAGCGTGAATTACGGCGTCGTGATCGACAGTTCGGACAAGGGTTGGGTCGATTTTGCGACTAATGGCGAATTGGGCGGAAACGTGACAGTCAGGGGGTTGAATGCCGGACTTTTAAGTCCGACAGCGGCTTATCTGGTCAGTTCTTTGTCGGGAGATCTTGATTCGGCGACGGAAGGCTTCGGCCTGCAAGGATCTTCGGTTGCGCAGGATTCCGGCGGACCGTTCATTATGGATGCCTTATACGACCAGGCCGGAAATATTATCGGGATAGCGGATGCGACTGACAGGGAAATTTTTTCGTCAGCCAGTCCGGTGGCCGGTGGCCGCGGCGCATTCCTGTTGAAAGTCAAGACATCCGCGGATACTCCTTCCGGAGGTGACTATGGCGAAACCTTGACACTGACGGCTACGGTGAATTTCTAATCTTTCCTAAACCCCGGCTGTAGGAAAATATGCGAATGGTTATCAAAAAAATAAAAACATATTCATTCTGGGCGTCCGTTTGCTTGCTGTTTTTTGCAAGCCAGCCGGTTTTGGCGGCGGAGAAAAACCCGGGGTTTACGCTTTCGCCTTTTTCACAAGAAATAATTATTGAGCCTGGACGGCAAGTGTCCGGTTTTTCCGTTTCGATAGAAAATACGACGGATGCGGAGGCGAGTTTCCATATTTCGGCGGTTGATTTTTCAATGCGGGATGATTCCGGGAGCGTGACCCTTTTGGAGCCCGATAACCAACCGAGAAAATATGGCTTGGCATCCTGGATGGATTTTGATTCGGAGAGGCTGGTGCTTGGACCGGGAGAAAAAAAGAATGTGGATGTTGCGCTAAAAAATGATAGCTCTTTGGCTGTCGGCGGACATTACGGCGCGATAGTTTTTAAGATGGAGGGCGCACCGGGATCCGCACCGGTGGCTTTCCAATTGGCCTCGTTGGTTTTCGCGCGGAAAACGGGCGGGGAAGAACCGGGAATGGAATTGCAAGGACAGGAATTGCAGACGCGATTTTTGAAAAATCCGGCAGGAGTAAAATTATTTTTTCAAAACACCGGCAATGTCCATCTGGTTCCGCGGGGAATCGTGCGGGTAATTGATTTTTTCGGCCGGGAAGTGTCGGCGGGAATAATCAATCCGGAGTCGGCGATCATTTTGCCGGAAACTGCCAGATCTTTTCCGGTCGCGTTCCAAAAATTATCTCCGATGTTTTTTCCAGGACGCTATACCCTTTCGGTGGAATACCGTTTCGACGGGCAGGATGGTTTCGTAACGCGGAAAACCGGTTTCAATTTAATTCCGATAGGTTCTGCGATTGTTATCGCCAGCGTGATGGCGGTTATTATTGCCGTAAGCCCCATTTTATGGCGTAAAATCAAAAACAAGAACAAAAAGGCTCAAATAAAAGAGATTCAATCTTGACTTTTGCCTCCTCATAGTGTATAATGAATTTATAGAGCTTGAAGAAAGCGGGTGAATAACGCCCGTTTTCTTTTTTATTTACGTTAAAAATCTATTTTTATGGGTCCAGGAAACCTAAAAATAAAAATACTTTTAACCGCTATGCTGATTATGCTAGGGGGATTTTTTGTTTTTCAAAAAAGCGCTTCGGCGGCGGCCGGAATCAACAAGACGATAAATTTCCAAGGCAAGGTCGTCAATACGGACGGAACTAACGTGGCTGACGCGAATTATGATTTCGTTTTCCGGAGTTATGACCAGCAAGCCCCCGGCGGAACCCTTATCTGGACGGAAAGCAAGTCCTTGGCGGTGGATGATGGTATTTTTCAAACTAATTTGGGCGATGCATCCGCTTTGCCAGGTTCGGTTGATTTCAATACGGATAATATTTATTTAGGCATCGAATTCAATAGTAATGGCGAGATGGCTCCGCGCGTGCAGTTCACAGCCGCGCCGTATGCTTTCAACGCGGACAAGTTGGATGGGCAGGATTGGGAAATTCCGGGGGCGATCGGATCGGTGACGCCGAACTCCGGAACGTTTACGGCATTGGGGGTTTTGGAATCCGGAATAGCACCTGTCTTCAAGACTATTTTCCAGGGCGCGGACCAAGCTTCGGACATCACTTACACGCTTCCGGCAATTTCAGCCGATGGGTTATTAAAAAACGATAGCGGAACACTTTCTTGGGATACGGCGAATTACCTGGTCAACCCGATGTCGACACTAGGGGACATCATATATGGCGGAATATCCGGCGCGCCGACCCGCTTGGCTGGTTCGGCCGGCTTTTTGACTTCGACTGGCGCGGCCGCACCGGTTTGGACGGCAGCTACGACTGATTATTTCAACCAATACGCTCTTTTGGAGGGCCGTGCAGGCGGACAAGTATGGATAGGTGGGACGGCGGCCAATGATATGCTGACTATCCAAGGTAATAGCGCTTCAAGCGGCAATGTCGGAACCAACACGGCAATGTTGTTCAAGGTAGGTGATTCCGGCGCAACTACGGCTTTCTCTATCTTGCAGGATGGGACTTTAAATTTTCAAAACAGCGCAACCCAAAATATCCGCATTGAAAATGCCGATGCCAGCGTACTGGCTCCGTCTTGTGATGGAACATCATTAGGGCGGATGTACTATGACACTTCCGCCGGTTCGGCGTTCGTGTGTATCGAGAGCGCGCCTGGTGTCTATGGCTGGTTCGATTATACGACGACCAGCGTCCAATCGAATAAAGTGGTGACGGTAGGAACAGGCGGCGATTTCACTTCCATTTCCGCCGGCGCGGGATATCTGAACGCTTTGGGCGGCGGAATAATATTGCTGACTCCGGAAACGCACAATGTCACCAGTTCCGTGGATTTGTCCAATATCAACCTGATCGGCGCGAATACCGGCGATACCCGCATAAATATCACCGGAAGCGGAGTGTTGCGCGTCAAAGAAACGCAATTCAAATCATTGACGATTTATGTCGATGCGGCAATCGCGTCAGCGGCTGGAATCGATGCCAAATATGATGCCGCGACCACAACCTCGGTCATTTTCGAATGGGTGGATTTCATCACTAACGGAACGAAGGTGTTGTTGGACAGCTCCGAAGCCACAAGTCCGGTTATCAGGACAAGGTTTATCAGCGTTTCCGCCACTTCAGGCACCCAAAAAATATTATTGCCGCAAGCCACTTCCAATATCGACGCGAGTTCGACCAACTTTGTCGAATCGCAAGGCGGCAGCGGTGCGTTGGATTTGGAGGACTGGGATGTTAAAATCGCCGGCTCATCCAATGTGAAAACTTCCGGGACCATTACGACCATCCCGGCCAGCACCATATATGTTTATCCGGGTATGAACATCCAAGCCGCGATCAACAGCGTTTCAAGCGGAGGAGTGATCACGCTTTTGCCGGGAGTGCACAATATCACCAGTACGCTTTTAATCGACCGCAGTGACATCCAGATCCAGGGATATGGCGACTCTTCAATCGTACGTGCCGCGGGCTTTGTCGGCGGCGACCAAGTGGCCGCGTTCCACATCGGATCTCTGGACGGCGCTGTTCCCCAAGACGGAGTGGTGTTGAAGGATTTCCGTTTGGAAGTTTCCGGCACCGGCGCCAGCGACATTCACGGTATCCGGGTAGCCGGCGGCGAAGACAATCAGATTTTGAACATATCTGTCGTCAAAACAGCCGGCGCCAGCGGTACGGGAGCCGGAGCCAGAATCGGTATTTTTATGCTTGACGGGACTGCTGAAAAATTGGCCCGTCCGGTAATCAAAGGCTGCCGCGTTTTGGGCGACTCCGCGGTGACGGCGTATTTTACCGACGGAATTCATGTGACTGGCGGCGCCGGATATGGCGTCGGGTCGGGAGTGTGGACCAACGGCCAGGGCGTTGACGGGGCGTTGGTGGATGGAAACTATGTCGATTATGTGCGGGAAACGGTGGCGGTTTTCGTCGGGACCAACAACAGTTCACTTTTCAATAACCGGTTCACGCGTATGGGCGCGGGCGGCGGCGGAGCTTTCGGTGTGTTTATGGGTAATGCGTCCAATGTCAATATGACAGCCAATGTGGTCAGTACTTCCCTTTCGACGGCTTCTTCCGGAATCGTCATAGACGGTTTGGACTCGGGTAGTTTGAAACAAATGACCGATTCGGCATTCACTTCCAATACGGTCGACGGCTCGGCCAATGGCGGAGTGGGATTCGCGACCGGCGTGGTAATCGGAGCGGCGGCCAATACCGGATTTCATCGCAATCTATTCACGAATAACATAATTAACGGCGCTTCCGATCTGGTGACGGTGGCGATCAGGATCACCGGAAATGCGGATGACAATAATTTTTCCAATAATTCCATAAATGGAATCAATAATGCTTGGGATACCGGAATCAATATCGTTTCAAACACCGCTGATCGCAATTTCATCGGCAAGAACGCGTTTATCAATGTGACGGCAACAGTAGCCGATGCCGGTATCGCGACCCAATTGAATGTGACCCAGCATGATGCCGCAATCGATCCGACCGCAAGCGATGACAGCGCGGATGGGTATGTAGTCGGGACGGTTTGGGTCAATACGGCTACGCAAAGCGCGTATATCGCGACCGGCGTGTCAATCGGAGCGGCGGTTTGGGAACAAATTGACGGGGCGGCCAGCGGCTCATCGACATTGCAAAGCTCCTATGACGCGGCTGGCGGCAATACGATTACGACGACCAGCGGAAAAAACATCGCTTTTACGCTGGGCGAGACGGCAACGCCGACTTCATTCACGGTTGAAAACCAAGATACGGCCGGAGTTTCGGCGGAACGGATTTCCAATTCGATCGCATCGGGCACTTTGACCAACGGCTTGCTTTTCGAACAGACCGGCGCGGGATCGGTTACCAACGCCATCAATATTTTGGAAACAGCCGGCGCGATTTCTACCGGAATCAACATCGGCAACAATATCGGCACCGGAATTTCCATCGGCACCGGTTTGACTACCGGCATCTCGGTGGGCTCCGGCGGAATCATCATCAACGGCGGCGCCTTGGCTATCGATAACGCGGCCGGCATCACCAGCAACCAATCGGCGATGGCGATCAATGTGAACGGAGCCGCGACCGGCAACGTGCAGATCGGCGATGGCGGCGCAGCTTCAGCGACTCCGGATATGCTGGTTTTGGATGCCGGGTCCGTGGAGCCGGCCGGTACGGATGGTGCGATGTATTATTCGACCGCTTTGGGTAAATTCAGATGTTACGAAAACAGCTCTTGGAAAGATTGCATCTCTACGGCCGCTTCTTCTTTGCCGGACACGGCGGTTTTCACCGATGCGACCCCGGCGGCGTGGACGGATTCCAATACTACGGAAGTTTTCAACGACGCGACCAAACCGAACATCGCGACTGATTCGGCCAGCTCCACGGTCCTGGTACACGTCCAGGTTTATGGGCAGACCTCCAACACCAACGCTGACGCGATTTTGGCGGCGCGGATCGTGCGGACGACCGACGGAAGCAATCCTTCCTGCGCTTCGGCGACCAATGTCGGCGTGCCGATGATCGGTAATTTCACGACTTCCACCTCACAACCTTGGCAGATAGTCGGAACGTTCATCGACAGTCCGGCCACGGCCGGCACGATCAGATACACCGTATGTACCAGTTCCGATTCGGCCGGTACGGCGACGGATACTCCGAACCAGGTCATTGTGGAGTTGGCCGAACTGGGCGCCGACTTGGCAGAAAATTATTATACGCAGGATGATTCCATCGAGCCGGGCGACGTCGTGGCGATTAACGGGGATATATCGGCGGGCATCAAAAAATCGGAGAAAATTTATGACCAGAATGTGATCGGCGTGATTTCGACCAATCCGGGCATCACATTGGATGACGCGATCGGAATCGGACAGGGTCGTCCGGTAGCTGTGGCGCTGGCCGGCCGTATCCCGGTCAAGGTTTCCAGTGAAAATGGGCGGGTAAAAGCCGGAGATTACTTGACCGCTTCTTCCGTGCCGGGCGTGGCGATGAAAGCAACTAAAACCGGTTTGGTAATCGGGCAAGCCTTGCAGGATTTCGGTTATGCCGACGATACGGTCGGATTGGTGCTGACTTTCGTGAAAAACGCCTATTTTAATGGAGCGCAAATCGTCGATAGTGAAAACGAAATATTGTCCGGAACGGATCTTTTGCAGAAACTTTTGCTGGACAAGGCGCAAATCGACACCGCGGCGCCGGTCAGTGAGATTGTGAGCGATAGGATCGTGGCCGGATTGGAAATGGTGACGCCGCAACTGGTGACGGATAGCATTATCGCGAAAACCATCCGGGCTGAGCATATCGAAGGGCTGGAAATCATAGAAACTGGAATCCAAAACGCGCAGGAGGCCGCTACGGACAATGCCGATGAAATGGAGAGTTTGGGGCAGAAAATTACCCGCATCCAAAAGACCATCCAGTCTTGGAATGATAAATCCGGCAACTTTATAATAAGCAGCTTGGTCGAATTCCGTGGACGAGCAACGTTCAAATCCATTGCGGAATTTATGGATAAGGTTATTTTCCGCAAGGACGTCGAATTTGCCGGGCAGGCGATGTTCAACCAAGACGCGGCCGGCTATGCGGTAATCAATGAAGGCCAAGATAAAGTTGAAGTGGTTTTTGAAAAAGAATATGCGGCAGTCCCGGTAGTGACTGCGAGCATTTCCTTGCAACAGATCGAAGATGACGAGGTGCGCAAAGCGGCGGAAGAATTGTTATTGTTGAATAAAGCCAATTATATAATCACCGATGTCACCGAAAAAGGATTTGAAATCCGCATAGACCAAAAGATGGTTTCGACGATTCCATTTTCTTGGCAGGCGGTGGCGGTGAAAGATGTGAAAACTTTCAGCAAAAACAGCAAAGATAAAAATAGGAAAACCGATCAAGTCGATGTTGTGGCAGAAGAAGAGGAAGAAGCTGTGAGCGTCGAAGTCGCCGATCAGAGCCAGGCAGGAGCGGGGGATGGCGCGTCCGACAACGGGGATGCGGAGATGGAGGAAAGCGATCCGTCGATAAGCGATGGAGAGATCGCTGTGGCGATGCCATAATCATAAGACAAACGAAAATTTAGATAGAAGAAAATAAAAAATCCCGATTTCCTGGCGGGATTTTTTATTTGGAAAAAAATTTCCATTGTGTAAAAAATAAATCTATGTTAATATGCAATCAATATCCGCTAACTTTAGGTTATGCAAAAAATAGAAAAAGAAAAATCAAAAATAGAAACGATCGACAAGTTGTTCGCGAAAAAAAAACCGGTTAAAAAATCCGTGGCGATGAAATCGGAAGATGAGAAACAAATACAAGCGCCGGAAACGGCTGGAGTAGAAAGCGGAAGAGGGAAAAACGCACAGAGGGGACCGGAAGTGGTCGCGGTGCGGAGAAGGTCTCCGGGAAAAAACAGCCGGCGCGTGGCGGATAGTAAGGAGAAGGCCGTGTCTGCGGAAACGGATTTGAAGACGGGCAAAAAAAAGTCCGTGATCGAAATCAAGGCGCCGGTTCCAGGAAGACCGGGCGGACGGACTAAGATCAAGGAATGGGAAGATGCTGATTGGGTGGATAAGGCTGATCCAGTGGCCTATAAGAATATGAAAATAAAGCACATCAAAAGGAAAGTTATCCGAAATGTCGCCTGGGCCTGCGTCGTTCTGGCGGGCGTCGGGTCGTTGTATTTTTATAGCAGGCATATGGAAGTGGGAATCTGGCGGAAGTCTGATACGTCCCAGATAAGCGGCGCTGGAAACGATGCCGGACAAGTCCAGGACGATCTTCAGATGACCAAGGCGGCTGTCGAAAAGCTTATGGAATTGCCGGTCGGTGAGGAACCGGTGCTGGCCACCGTGACAGATGTCGACAAAATCAGGACGCAGAAATTTTTCGATAAGGCGCAAAATGGCGACCGAGTGCTGATTTACAAGGATAATCAGAAATTGATCTTGTACCGCCCGACTATCAATAAAATTATTGAAGTTTCACAGACTTCTGGATTGGAAGCTAAAGCGCCAAGCGCGGATCAAACCGCACAAGTCACTAATGATGCCGCTCCGGCAGCCGATGAGGCTGTGGCGGCGGAGTCTCCCGTGAGAGTCGCGGTGTATAACGGTTCAACGATAAAGGGGTTGGCGAAGAAAATCGGCGGAACAGTCGCGTTGTTGCCGGGAACCGCGATCGTGCAGACAATCAACGCCGCCGAGAATTACACCAAGACTTCCGTAATCGACCTTTCCGGAAGCCATTCCGAGCTGGCCCAGAAAATCGCGGAATCGCTCGGCGGGGAAATCGGAACTTTGCCGGAAGGGGAGAAAGCTCCGGAAGCGGACATTCTGGTTATCGGCGGAAGCGAATACGGATCGGGTCAATAACAGGACAAAATATTTTGTAAACAAAAAAGACTGTCCAGGAACAGTCTTTTTTGTTTGTTTTTTAGATCAAGCCATTAGACTTCAATCACGACCGGCAAGACCATCGGCCTTCTTTGCGTTTTGGAATAGAGGAACGATCCGACAGTTTCGCGGATATTGTTTTTCACATAATCCCAATTGACAGCCGTATCCGGCGAGGTTTTCTTTTCAACGATTTCTTCGACTTTCTTCTTGGTGGCGTTCACCAAATCGAAATTTTCTTTGACGAAGATGAATCCACGAGAGGTGACTTGCGGTTTGCCGATGATTTTTTTGGTTTTACTGTCAATGATTACCGTGATGACGAACATCCCGTCTTGCGCCAGCAATTGGCGGTCACGCAATACTACTTGGCCGATGTCGCCGACCCCGAGGCCGTCGACCATGACGTAGCTCGTATCGACTTTGTTGGGCAGGAGTTTGGCTTTGTTATTCTGTATTTCCAAAATATTTCCATTATCCAAGACGAAAATATTGTCGCGGCGGAAGCCGGTCCGGATAGCCAATTTCTCGGCTTCTTTCAACATATAATGGTTGGCGTAGACCGGCAGGAAGAAGTCCGGCTGGACTTGGCGCAGGATATTCTGGATATCTTGGGCGCTGCAATGTCCGCTGGTGTGCACGTCCAGGATGTCGCTGTGGATCACATTGTCGCATTTGCGATAAAGATTATCTTTCAACCGTTGGATGGTGCGCTCGTTGCCGGGGATTATGGACGAGGAGAATATGATCGTGTCATCTTTTTGGATCTGGATATGGCGGTGTTCGCCGTTCACGATGCGTGAGAGCACGGCATTGCCTTCGCCCTGGGCGCCGGTGCAGATGATGATGATTTTATTCTTGGGATATTTGGAGATATCGGAAACGGGGATCAAAGTCGCTTTATGCATCTTGATGTAACCCAGTTCTTTGGCGATTTCAACGTTCATTTTCATACTGTAACCGTCCAGGGCCACCTTCTTGCCGATCTGTTCGGCGTATTCCAGGATATGGCCGATCCGCCTGATCTGTGAGGAAAAGGTCCCGATTATGATTTTGCCGGGCGCTTCGTCGATCAGCTTTTCCAGATTGGCGTACATTTCCTCTTCAGTCGTGCGGCTCGGATTGGTGACGATCGCGCCTAAGCTTTCCAGCATCATAATCCGCGGGCTGGGCAATTTGGACAATTCGGTATAATCGGTGAGCGATTTGCCGGTCGCATCCTTTTCCATCGTCCAGTCTCCGGGATGGATTACCGTGCCGTGGGGCGTCCGGATGATGACTCCGACCGCGTCCATAATGGAATGTTCCACTTCGAAAAATTCAATCCTGAATTTGCCCAAAGTTATCTTATCGGTTACCGATCCGACCCGGATCGTTTTGAGATTTTCAGCTGAGCCTTTATCGAAATCTTCCATCTTCTTTTTGACCATCGCGATAGTCATATCTCGGCCGACGACGACCGGGTACCCGAGCTGTTTGAGCAGGAGGGGAGCGGCTCCGATATGGTCAAGGTGGCCATGGCTGAGAACCACGCCGCGCACCTGTTTCTCCTTGCCCTTCAGGTAATTGATGTTAGGTATGATATAGTCGATGCCGGGCATATCTTCTTCCGGGAACATCATACCCATATCCAAGATGACGATATCGCCGTCATATTCGAAAAGGGTCATATTGCGTCCGACTTCCTCCTGGCCGCCGAGCGGAATGATGCGTAAGTTGTCCTTGGAATGGATGTTCGGCTTGGTCTGGGCGTCGGCCGGCTTCGCTTTGATTTGCGCGTGGTTCATCCGCGACCTGTTGCGGTTTTTTGCCGGGGCGCCCTGATTTTTGGCTGGAAGCGGTTTCACTTCGGCCTTGGCATACGTCGGACGTGCCGAGTTCCGGGCGTGGACCGGCGGTTTGTCCGGTCTGCTAGATGACCCGCCTGCCGGATGGACAGGTAAGTTTGTTTTGTTTAACATAGTTTTTTTAAATCTGCCTGTAACTTATAATTACAAAATAAACAAATTTATTAGTTTTTTTAAATTAAGAACTTTTCGGTTTTGTCACCCATGATTTTCATAACTGGAAAAAATATAACTTGCAGTAGAAAATCCCGGGTGACAAAACCGATGGTCGGTTAAATCGGGGGAATGTGGCGATAATGCGAAAATAGACAAGAGGATGCCTCAATAAAAGGCAAAAGAGCCGAAACTGAGCCGATAAATCTGGAAAAAGTTAGAAGGGTAAATTAATCAAGAAGTATGCTATAGGCTGATAATACATCATCCGGGGTAAAAAGTCAACCCCGGCAAGCCGATTCCAGGGCGGCCCAAGATATTTCGGCTTAAATAAGGCCTAAAACCAACTGAAAACCCCCTGGTTTATTTTTCCAGACGGTTGTAGATATCGTCATAGCGGACGATGTCGTCTTCTTCGAAATAATCCCCGGTCTGCACCTCGATGATTTCCAGATCGGTCGTGCCCGGGTTGGAGAGGCGATGCTTATGAGTAGCCGGAATATAGGTGCTTTCGTTTTCTTGCAGGTCTATTTCTTGTTCGCCGTTTATTACGCGGGCTGTTCCGCGGACTACGACCCAGTGTTCGGAGCGGCGCTTGTGCGATTGCAATGAAAGCGAAGCGCCCGGATAGACGATCAGTTTTTTGACTTTGTGGTTGGCGTCGTCTACCAAGATCCGGTATTTACCCCAGGGGCGGTAACCCATTATTTTATGGTCGACCTCTTTGTAGGAGTTCGCTTTCAGATAGTCCACGACTTTTTTCACGTTGTCGCTCTGGCCTTTTTTCTGGACCAGGATGCAATCGTCATTTTCGATGATGATCAGATCCTCTACGTCCGAGGCGGCAACCAGCCGGTCGGTGGCGGAATGGATGAAAATGTTCTTTGAATCGATCAGGACGTGGTTTTTCTGGACGGTGTCCTGTTGCTGCATGATATCCGAAAGGGCGTCGAACGACCCGATGTCGCTCCAGCCGAAATCACCTTCAAAAACCACCACCTTGTCGGATTTTTCGGAGATGGCGAAATCGATGGAGATGGACGGAAGGCCGCTGAAGCCTTGTTCGAATTCAGCGTAGCTTTTGGCATAAGCGGCATATATTTCCGGGGCATATTTTTGCAATTCTTCCGAGAAAGTTTTTTCATTGAATATGTACATCCCGCTGTTCCAGACATATTCCCCGGTAGCGATGTAGCGCTCGGCCGTTTCCCGGTCAGGTTTTTCCTTGAATTGCGAGACCGCATAGTAGGAGTCGGTTTTGGCGCCTTTCTGGATGTAGCCGAAGCCGGTTTCCGGCGTCAACGGAGTGATGCCGATAGTGCCGATATTGCCGGAAACTTTTTCCATAGCCGATCGCACGAGTTGGACAAAGGCGTCCGTCTTGCTGATGCTGTGGTCCGAGGGCAAGAATATTACCGGGGCGTCAGCGGCGACGCCTTTTTTTTCTACGAGATATTTCAAAGCCAATGCGATAGCCGGGGCGGTGTTCAGGGAGGCCGGTTCGATTATGATATGGTCGCTCTCCAGTCCGGGATGGATTTCTTTAATTTGGTCCAAGACGTTGAAGCGGTTGGCCTGGTTGGTTATGAAAAATATGTTTTCGGCCGGCATTATTTTTTGCATGCGCAAAAAAGTTTCTTGGATCAGGGATTTGTCGGAATATAAATTCAGGAATTGCTTAGGGAAGCTTTTGCGGGAAAGGGGCCAGAGCCGGGTGCCTGAGCCGCCGCAAAGGATTACACTGTACATAGTCGTGTTTTTTTAATGATAAGACTTACTCTAGTATTTTATGGGAAACGGGCGGCAGGGTCAAATGGTTTTTTGCCGGCTTTGCGAAATATGCTAGAATGGAGCCATAATCATTATTTGAAACCAAATGGAAATCATCGATCTGGACGAGAATGTCATACAGGCATTGGATTTTTTCGCGGAAAACAAAGTGCCTAGGTTTGATCTGAAAAAATTCAATCTGCCATTCGTCGTCGGCAGTGGAAACGCGTACAATGCCGGCACGATAATTTTTTCTGATAAGGCGGCTATTTTTGCCGATGAGAGTAATTTCAAAAGCATCATCAAGTCTTACGGCGCGGTCATCAAGCAGGGGTTGATCACCCAGGCGATCATCATCTCCGCCTCCGGGGAAAAAGATTCGGTTTGGGAAGTGGCCTTGGCGAAAAAATATAAGTTGAAGACCACTTTGCTGACTTGCAATGCCGATTCGTCCGCGGCTAAAATCGCCGATGAAGTGCTGGTTTACCGCAAAATCGCCGAACCGTACACTTATAACGTTTCAACCTATCTGGGGATGATATTGTCCGCGACCAAGGAGGATCCTAAGGAGATCAAGCGGATCATCAAGGGTTTGCGGATACCTAAGGATTTTTCCAATCACAAGGGATTTTCTTTCATCCTGCCTGACAGGTTTTTGAATATCTGTCCGATGCTGGATATTAAAAAAAGCGAATTGTTCGGTCCGCATCTGTCGCTGCGCGCTTTTTCCGAAGGACATGCGCGGCACGCTAAATTCGTCATTCCGTCCGAGGAAGAATTGGTTATCAGCGTCAATAGCGATAATAAATACTTCGGGAAGTCGAAACATCGCTGGGCTGTCAAATTGCCCGGGGATGCCGGCTTCGGAGCGGTGCTATGCGTAACTTATTATCTGGTAGGCAAGATCCAAGCCAGCCAGCCGCCATATTTCAAAGAAAATATCGCCGATTATTGCAATAGCTACGGGCCGAAGGCTTATGGCAAAGACAAGCCGTTTGATGTGATCGTGCCGGGAAATTGAGATTGCCGGGACGACCGGGACAAAGATAGAAAAAAACAATCCCGCCAAACGGGATTGTTTTTTTGTCCTAAGGATTGTTTGGGCGGACTATTTCCAAACCCTCCGGGTGGAGATATACCACTTGTCGATATTGGCGAAGCGCTCGGAAGGCAGGATCAGATTATTGACACCGATCCCCCGGACCTTCTTGTTGACCGGGTAGATGTAATCAGGACTGTAGAGAAAAATAGCCGGAATTTCTTCGTTCAATTTCTTTTGCAGTTCGGCATAAACCGCAGTCCTTTTGTCCGTGTCGAATTCGATTCGGCCATCTTCGATCAGTTTGTCGGTATCGGAATCCCCGAAAAGCGACAGGTTCAAGCCCGGATCCCTTTTTTGCGAAGAATGCCAGAAAGAATATGGATCGGGGTCGGCGCCGAGGACCTGGCCGAACAGGAGCGCGTCGTATTCCCGCGGCCGGATATAATTCTGTTGGATATCGGAAATGGAAAGGTTGCTGATATTGAGCCTGATTCCGGCTTTCTCCCACTGGTTTTTCAATATTTCAGCCGTCTGGGACAGTTCCGGCCAATCGGTCGTGACCAGGTTGATTTCCAAACGCACCTCGTCTTTGGTCCGGACGCCATCCTCGCCGCGTTGCCAGCCGTTGGCGTCCAGCAATTGGTTGGCCTTGTCTAAGTCGAAATTCCGCTTATCCATATTCTCGTCGTAACCGATCATTCCGGGCAGGATGGGCGAATAGACCGGATTGCCGTTGCCATCCAGGACCGCGTCGACGATCTCTTGGCGGTTAGTAGAATAAGACAGCGCTTCGCGCACTTCGTCGGTGGCGACGGCTATGCTCTTGGATTGGTTGAAAAAGACCGCGAAATATCTCGGGATGTTGAACTTGTGGGTCGCGGTGCTTTGCTGCAGCTTTATGGCGGAGATTTTTTTCGGAGAGGTGTTGCTGATGCTCATAATCTCCTTGGTGTTGTAGGCGGCGATGACGGTTTCGTCATCAGGATAAAAATTGAAGGTTATTTTCGAGATGTAGGGTTTGCCGGCGAAATAATTCGGATTGGCATCCAGCCGGTAGGAGAGGATGTTACCTTTGGAATCCTTTTGGAACGAATTATATTTGTAAGGTCCGCTGCCGATCGGTTCGAGATTCAGGTCGGTCAGGGAGAATTTGTCCGGGCCGACCGATTCCCAGATGTGCTTGGGCAGTATTCCGAATGTCAGGTTATTCAAGAAACCGACATACGGAGTCTTTATCTTAAATTCCAGGGAATAGTCATCAAGGATGTTCGTTTCGATGCCTTGCCAATTCGAGCGCAACGGACTTTTGTAGGCTGGATCGGAAATAAGGTTGATGGTGAACAGTACATCAGACGCGGTCAAGGGTTGTCCGTCATGCCAAAAGACGCCTTTTTTGAGATTAATCGCATAGCGGGTTTTGTCCTCGGAAATTTCGTAGCGGTCGACCAGGTCATTGGATAGGCCGCCTTGGTCGTCATATTTGAACAGGCTGCTGAAAATCGTTTGCACCAAATCATCATCAGTGTCGTTGGAGGCGGATAGGACCGGATTTATGTGCATCGGCTGGCCCACGATCCCTTCGATGTATTCCCCGCCGTAAGTGGCGATGGCCTCGGTTTTTGAATAGTAATAGATGCCTCCCCAACTGATTGCCGAGCCGATCAGGATGAGAAAAAGGGAATAAAAAAGGACTTTTTCTTTTAGATTGAGCACTCGGACTATTTTCGGCCATTGCGTAAGCGACGGCCAGCGGTTTGTACTGTTATTACGTATATGTTTGCGTTACTGCTTAAGAAATCTGGCTGACCGCGATCAGGTTGGCGATCGCCAAGATGATGAAAATGACAGCTAGGGCGGAAGACAGGATGACCAGGAATTTTTCGAAGCCTCTTTTGCTGTAATATCCTCCGAAGTCCCCGCCGAAGCTGGAGGAAAGTCCGGCGCCCCGGTTTTGCATCAGGATGGATAGGATGAGCAGGATGGCGACGATGATTTCGCCGATGTTGATGAGTCTTAACATAAGTTTAAAATTTATTGAAATCAGTTTTATCCCTGTGCAGGTGGGAGATAAAATGATTCATTATGCTTAATATGATTACTCCCCAAAAAGCCGGCCAAAAACCCTGGATCGTCAGTTGCGCGAGAAGCTTGTCGGCCAGAAGCAGAAGGCCGACATTGATGATTATGCTGAAAAGTCCAAGGGTCAAGAAAACGACGGGCAGGGCGATTATTTCGATTACGGGCTTGACCAAAGCGTTGATGAGGCCGATTACTACGCCGGCCGTCAGCAGGTCGATCGGGGAACCACTGAAAATAAAGCCCGGAATGAGCTTTGTGGCTATCAAAATCGCTACACAATTGGCTAAAATCCTGAGTAGGATCCGCATATGTTTGATAAATAAGACTTATGGCAGTCTAACACGTCAAGCGCGTTTGGTCAATCCGGCCGGATCGGATTTTTTCGCGATGATGGTTTTGAGCCCGAAGACGCTTTTGCCGGAAACTTTCATTTTCGTTTTCTTTTTGACCTCACGGGTTTCAGCTTTGATTTTTGTCCGTACTTTCATATCTGAATTATAGCATAAAATGTCCTATTTTACACAAAATATCCTTGACTTAGGGCCAAAAACATGCTATATTTAATGTAAGTTAAAAGACGGGTGAGTTTTCACCCGTCTTTTTTACTTCATAAATAATTAAAATAAAAACAAATGAGTAAAGAACAACCAATAAGTCCAAATAGAGAAAGATTTGATGAACTTGAAGAAAGGGCTAAAGCAATAAATGAGCGTTTTACAAAAGTAGGCAGTATGAATGAGGCTGTATCGCTGGGTTATCAATCAAGTTCGGTGGAGAATATGAAAAAAGGACTTAAAATGCAAAATGAAGATGAGGCCTATGGTATAGAAGATAGTAGAAAGCAGCTTTCAGAAGCTGCAGTTTTAGGTAATGCAGACAAGATTATAGAATTGGGACAACAAATGAAAGTTTTGCAGCAAGGCGGTATAAGCGAGAAAAGCATAATGGAAAATAACGAAGCAAAGATTATTGAAGTTCGATCGAAGTTAGGTGAGTCTGGGGGGAATCCAAAAATTGAGGAATTACTCGAAGAGAAGTTCGAAGGCCCT
The DNA here is from genome assembly GCA_030679985.1 of Candidatus Moraniibacteriota bacterium. GTDB lineage: Bacteria > Patescibacteriota > Minisyncoccia > Moranbacterales > UBA2206 > JAUXSK01. The sequence goes on from JAUXSI010000026.1 coordinate 39,255, forward strand.
TCCTTTGGATATGATACTGTTACTAGGAATGGCGGAGAAGTCGTTGCTTTTAAAGGAGAGAATGTTAAAGATCTTCAGAAAGGAAATAAAATTGAGCTTAATAGAGACGCTAATGGTATTAAAGCAGGAGAAGAAGTGTATATAATTAGGCTTTCTGATCCAAGGGGGGATAATTTAGATTTTTCCTTGTATGTTAAGACTGATGATGGTCGGAGTGCTTCAATAGGCCTCGGATACATTGCAAATAGAGAGCAAGAAAGACAAGAATTAATTGATGAAAATGAATTAGGTAAGATAATTGATAATATAGCAGGAAAGAAGGGTATTTTAGAAAAAAATGGCAATGAAGATATCTATACTTACAAAGATAATAAAACTGATTTGGTTATCATTCGCGACATTACTCACTATAATAATCCTCCCTATTTTGGTGAAGGCTTAGTTGTTAAATATAAAGGGGAGGTAGTTTTTAAAAGGGCTGGTCTTAAAGTCTCTGTTAATGAAGGCGGAAGTTTTAATGGAGATTGGCTTAAAAGAATAAAAGAAATAGATAGTGAGAAATAAAAGTGAGTAACGATTAGCTCCGGAGGTTCAACCTTCGGAGTTTTTTTGTGCGTGGAAATTATTGCTGTGTTTCCTTGTAATTAATAGCGGATTGGATTAAAGTTAACGGTATGAAATTCCCCGTAAAATGATTCGTGGCGAATCATCACGGGGCAAGCCAAGTTAAGTAAATTTTAGTATGCAATTTAAGATTAACAGTAAATACAAGCCGGCTGGGGACCAGCCGCAGGCGATTGAGAAACTGGTGGCCGGCCTCAAAACTGGCAATAAATTCCAGACGCTTTTAGGCGTGACAGGGTCGGGCAAAACTTTCACGATCGCCAATGTGATCGAGCAGGTGCAGAAGCCGACTTTGGTGATCGCGCCCAACAAGACTTTGGCGGCCCAGTTGGCCCAGGAATTCCGGACTTTTTTCCCGAAAAACGCGGTGGAATATTTCGTGTCCTACTATGACTATTACCAGCCGGAAGCCTACATCGCTTCCTCTGATACGTATATTGAAAAGGAATCCCAGATCAATGAAGAGATTGACCGGTTGCGCCATGCTTCGACGGCCGCCCTGCTGTCGCGGGAGGATGTGATTATCGTGGCTTCGGTGTCGTGCATCTACGGTTTGGGCTCCCCGGAATATTACCGGGATATTTCGCTGGAAATCAAAGTCGGGCAGAAAATATCGCGCGACGAGATTGCGAGCGAGCTTGTCGATATGCAATATCTGCGGACGGACATTTTGGGACGCAGCAAATTCCGTATGACCGGGGAGACGATCGAAGTGATGTCGCCGGCACGGGAAATCGTGACGCGCATCGAGCTCTGGGACGGGCAGGTGGAAAAGATTTTTGAATATGATTTTTTGACCGGCAGTGAATTGGGCCGGCTTGGGCAAGCGATGATTTTCCCGGCTAAGCATTTCGTGGTGCCGGAGCCGATCATGCAAGAAGCGCAAAGCGCGATTGAAAAAGATCTGGCAAGCCAAGTCGCCCTTCTGAAAAATGCCGGCAAGTTGCTGGAAGCGGAGCGGTTGAGCCGGCGCACGCGCCAGGATATCGAAATGATGCGCGAAATCGGCTATTGCAACGGCATTGAGAATTATTCGCGCTATCTGACGGGGCGCAATGCGGGGGAGGCGCCCGACACTTTGATCGATTATTTCCCTAAGGACTTTTTGATGGTCGTTGACGAATCGCACGTGACCATCCCGCAGATCGGCGGGATGTTCAACGGGGATTATTCGCGCAAGAAATCTTTGGTGGACAACGGCTTCCGCCTGCCGAGCGCCTTTGATAACCGGCCGTTGAAATTTCCGGAATTTGAGAAAAAAATAAAGCAGTTGATATTCACTTCGGCGACGCCGTCCGTGTATGAAAAAGAACATTCGGAGCAAGTGGTGGAGCAGATTATCCGACCGACGGGACTTATCGATCCGGAAGTCATCATTAAGCCGGCCAAGGGGCAAGTGAAAGATGTCTTGCCGGAAATCGAAAAAATCGTCGCGAAAAAAGAACGGGTGCTGATCACGACGCTGACGAAAAAAATGGCCGAAGATTTGTCGGAATTCCTGCTGGAAAACAAAATCAAGGCGGACTATCTGCACTCTTCGGTCGAAACGTTGGACCGCATCCGCATTTTGGAAAACCTGCGACGCGGCGAATTCGACGTGCTGGTGGGCGTGAACCTTTTGCGGGAAGGTTTGGATCTGCCGGAAGTGTCCCTGGTCGCGATTTTGGACGCGGACAAGGAAGGTTTTTTGCGCAGCGAAACCTCGCTGATCCAGACGATCGGGCGGGCGGCGCGCAATGTTTCAGGCAAAGTCATTTTATACGCGGACCAAATCACCGGTTCGATGAAGCGGGCGATCGACGAGACCAACCGGCGGCGGGCGGTGCAGACGGCTTATAATAAAAAACACCACATAACGCCCAAAACGATCAAGAAAAACATCGAATCGATAGTGGACCATGAGATCAAACCGGAGCTTACGCGCGATTTCACGGAACTGGAATCTTTGGAAGATATCCAGGGCTATATCAAACAGAAAGAGCGCGAGATGAAAGAGGCTTCCAAACTTTTGCAATTCGAGAAAGCGGCGGTTATCCGGGATGAAATCGCCGAGTTGCGCAAGTTGCAATTGAAATAGGTCTGGGCCAGGCAGGGACTATTTTACTCTAAAAAACATCCATGTTAAAATTATGAAAAGCAGTAAAACAAGGATTTCAAAAATATGATCAAAGAAGGACCGATGATGGGCGGCATACCGACGCAACAAAGCAAGGATGTCCCGAAGACGGAAAAATTCCAGCAATGGTATCCGATCACTGATTTGTATCGGAATGCTCCGGATAAAAAGCAATTTATGGACGCGATGAGGAAGGGCGGGATAAATATCAAGGGAGAAAATATAACGCCCATAGATTTTTTCGCAACAAGCCCGGATTTATCGGATGATGAGATAATTGAGGCGATCGAGGGATATCTGGATGTGGAAAATCTGGAAAATAAAATAGAAGCACTCAACGATGCCTTGGTAAAAGCTAAAGATTACATTGAAAATTATTTGCATAAAGATCTTCCTAAGGAAATAAAAAACCTGAAGGACATAAAAAGCACTGCGGACATAATAAAAATATTCAAAAGGACCGTGGTGGCGAAGGAGGGTGAGGGAGTCGGTTTGTCACCGGCATATTGCGCGCTTATTTCAGTGGCGGTAGCGTCTTTTGAATTTGGAAAAAAAGAAATGGATGGCTTGACGAAAGAAAGCGAGTTTCTGTATGAATCTATGTTCAAAGCGGATGAGAACACGGGGGTCCAAAATTTCCATTGTCCGCAAAAGGAGCGGACCGGGTATGATAAGGTTATCATTTATGATGATGTCGATCAGAGCACGGTCATAGGCAACGCTTATTTCAGAGGTAAAAATGAAGATAGCTTGATATCAAAATTCATAAACAAGCCGGAAGCTACGGCTGAAGAGGCGGCTAAGGACGGAATCGGCTTTAAGTTCGAAGTGAAGACCGTAGAGGACATCAAGAAGGTGGTCCCGGTTGTCGCGAGATATTTCAAGAAAAATTTCGGAGCCAAAGATTTTGTTTTTGGAAATACCAAGCTTCTCGACCAGGCTGATATAGACGAGGTCAGGGAAAAAAGTGAAAAACAGCTTGGCGCATTGGGCGAGGGATCACTTACCGTGGTGAATTATAAAAATGAATATTCCAATAAGAATTTCAAAAAATTCGGCATAAATGGAAATTTGTATGTTCCGGTGAGAGGCGATGTCGATGGGATGAGGATCAAGCGGCAATTCGAAGTCCAAATCGTTCTGGTGGATAATGATAATGAAACAGGATTTTCCAACCATTTTGTTTATGAAATGGCTAAAAAACTTTCAGTCGTCACGAGGTTGTTCGGATCTTTTACGGAAAAATATTTGGATATAGTTTGCAATGAAGCCAGCGTGGAATCCGGGATTTCCATTGAAAAAATAAAAAGATATATGAAAGACAGTTTTTTGGTGGAAATAGAAGCCCATGGGTATTCCAGAAAGAGATATGCCAGCCGGAAAACCGCCACAAGGTTCCTGAAATCCGGTATTTTTCCAGACAAACAGATCGGAATAAGGGACATCAGACCGTAATGATTGCACAGGGAACGTGTCTGGCGATGCCTTTGGCGCGTATTGTGCAAAAAAGGATGGCAGTGTAAAATGGGTAAATAAACAATTAATTGATCCCGTTAAAAATGTCCAGAGTGTTTTGACGCTATGTGATGGATTGCCGGGATGGATAAGATCATGGAAGAGACAAAAGTTGAAACAGCCGAAATTGAGGAGGCCAAGACGGAAGGAAAGCGGTTGCAGGTCCTTAGCGACAGGTGCCGGAAGATTTTTTGTGAGAAAAAGCGTCCGATTATCGCCGGACTGGCGGTTTTGCTGGTCATCGCGATCGGAGTCGGCGTGTATTTCTATAAATTCAGGACCGAGGATATCGGTTTGGAGGGCGCCAAGAACAAGGTCTTGGAATTCGTGAACGGCAATTTGTTGCAACCCGGGACGGTTGCGACCGTGGAAGACGCTGAGCGGGAGGGCGGTTTGTACAAAATCACCATAAATATCGCCGGAAAACAGAAAGTGGCGACCTACCTGACCAAGGACGGCAAGAAGTTTTTCCCGGAGGGCATGGATACGGATGTCGAGAAGCGGGAAGTCGCCGAAAAGCAACCCGAGGAAGTGAAGGAAGTCCCTAAAAATGACAAGCCGGTCATCGATCTGTATGTGATGAGTTTTTGCCCTTTCGGAAACAAGGCCGAAGACACCTTGAAACCGGCGTATGATTTGTTGAAGAAAAAAGTCGATTTCAATTTCCATTATATCGTAAGCTCCAATGGCGAAGAGATCCTGTCGCTCCATGGGCCGAAAGAAGTCGCGCAGAACGAAAGGGAAGCTTGCGTGTTGAAAAATTATGGCAAGGACAGATGGTTTTCTTTCGTAGCCTACGTGAATAAGAATTGCGGCAGTGACGGGGCTTGCTGGGAAACCGGGATAAGGAGTATGGGCTTGTCAGTGGACAAAATAAACAACTGCGTCAATTCGGAAGGCTCGGCCTTGATGAAAGAAAATGAAAAGGCTTCGACGGAAGCCGGCGCCCAGGGATCTCCGACGATGTTGATCAACGGGGTTCCGACCAGGACGGTATATCAATATGGTAATTCCGAGGTTTACAAACAGGTGGTTTGCGACGCTTTCAATAAGGCTCCGGCCGAGTGCGCGAAAAAATTGAGCACGCAAGCGGCAGTGACGGAAGGCGGCAGCTGCGGAAATTAGGACGGACTTAGGAAAAGAAAAAAGGGATTCCTGCGGGAATCCCTTTTTTGTCGGGCTGCCCGCTGAAAAACGGATCGGGAAGGGAATGGTTTTTCGGGGACGGTTGTAATACGGATTGGGACTGGAAATAATTCGAAAACATAAAGCTATGGGAAGAAGAAATATTAAAAATAAGCTAATCATCCTTTTTGGCATAATGATTATGGCGGCTTTCATATTTTCGGATTCCCAGGCGGTTTTGGTCCGGCGTGCCAGTATGGCCGGTTTTGACGCGGGAGGATATTTCAATGCCGGCTATCCGTTGGGAATCCTTGATCTTGATACATATGCCGCAGGTCAATGTGAAAATCAGATGGACGGAAAAGTGTGCTCGGAACTGTGTCCCGGAACGGTCAAAGGTGAAGAAATAATAGTTTCGGAGGGAGAGAGCGTGCCAGCGGAACCGGCGATCGTGCCTCCCGTGGAAAAGGTGGAAGTGATTCCGGCGCAACCGGAAGTCCCGTCTGCGCCCAAGGTCGCGGCAAAAAAAGCCAGTAGTAAGACGAAGCCTGCCGCGGTGGCGGTGAATCCTCCGAAAATGACGGCTGGCCGGGGAGTCCGGATAGGCGTGGCGGGTCCGATCGCCGGAAAAACGAAAGTGGTCAATGGCCAGCGGGTCTGTCCCAAAAAGAACGACCATCCGGCTAAGAGTGATAGGAACAAGCCAGGTCATATCGACGCCGAATGTTGTCTGGATCCGGATGAGACCCCGAACGCGAACTGTTATTATCCGCCGGAAAAGTACGGCAAGCTTATCCAGCGGTATCTGGCCGGCAAGAAAAACAAGAAATAATTCTTGCCGTAGCGGGGATATTCTGGTTTAATGGCAATACCGCAACGGAACCGATTCGCGATGGAGCGATCGCATGCCGGGTTTGGCCGCGGAGCAATCTTATGGACAAAATAGTCATCAAAGGCGCCAGGGAACACAATTTGAAGAATATAGACCTGGAATTGCCGCGCGATAAATTCATAGTCTTTACGGGTATCAGCGGGTCGGGCAAATCGACCTTGGCTTTTGATACGATTTTTGCCGAAGGCCAGCGGCGGTATTTGGAAAGCCTATCTTCTTACGCCCGGCAATTCTTGGGCCAGATGGACAAGCCGGACGTGGATTATATCGAAGGCTTGTCGCCGGCCATCTCCATTTCGCAGAAAGCCGCTTCACAGAATCCGCGCTCGACGGTCGGCACGGTGACGGAAATCCATGACTATCTGCGTCTGCTGTTCGCCAAGATCGGTATCCCGCATTGTCCGGTTTGCGGACGCGAGATCGCCAAGCTTTCCACGGATGAAATCGTGGATCGGGTGATCGGAATCGGCGAGGGCCGGGAAATTGAAATTCTGGCGCCGATCGTACGGCAACGGAAGGGCGAATATTCTTCGCTGTTGGAGGAGATGTGGAAGCGGGGATTTTCCGGCGCTTATATTAATGGCAAAAAAATCGAATTGTCGGCCAAGGCGGGCGCGGCGGCCAAATTGGAGAGATATAAAAAGCACAACATCGATATCACGGTGGATACCGTGAAGATCCAGGATGGGAATATCTCGCGGATTTTTGAAGACGTGGAGAAAGCTTTGAAATTGGCGGATGGTTTAGTGAAAATAAAAATCCAAAACTCAAAATCCAAAAATAAATCAGAATCGGAATTTGTGTATAATCAGAAATTATCTTGCCCAGTGCACGAAGTGGAATTCCCAGCGCTGGAGCCGCGGTTGTTTTCTTTCAATTCGCCGTATGGCGCGTGTCCCGCTTGTGAAGGTTTGGGCACGAAAAAAGAAATCGATCCCGACCTGGTCATCCCCGACAATACCAAGACTATCGCGGAGGGTGGGGTTTTCCCGTGGAATTTCAAAAAAAACAATTATTATGGCGGCGTGCTGTTGTCGGTATGCAAATACTTCCATATCGCGGATAATGTCAGGATCAAAGATTTGCCCGAACGCCAATTGAACATCCTGTTGTTCGGGGCGGCGGACGCGGAGGATATGGTTCCGGAAGAAGATGCGGAGGAAGTGCCGATCAAAGTGCGGGCCAAGACCGGCACGAGCTGGAGTTTCCATATGCGCTGGCGCGGAGTGACCGGTTTTTTGCAAGACCGTTATTTCAAGACCGAATCGGAGGCGGTGCGCGAAGGCATCGAAAAATATATGTCGCAGAATCCCTGCTCGGTTTGCAAGGGCAAAAGATATAAACCGGAAGTTTTACTGGTGACGGTCGGAGGCAGGAATATCGCCGGCGTGTCGGATGTGAGCGTGGCGGATTCGCTGGATTTTTTCAAAAAATTGGAAATAAACAAGACTGAGGAGTTGATCGCGGGCAGGATTTTGAAGGAAATCCAAGCGCGGCTCGGATTTTTGGAAAACGTCGGATTGGGCTATCTGACTTTGTCGCGCTCTGCGGCTACTTTGGCGGGCGGCGAATCGCAACGGATCCGTTTGGCTTCGCAGATCGGTTCGCAGTTGGTAGGGGTGCTGTATATTTTGGACGAGCCGTCCATCGGATTGCACGCGCGGGACAATACCAAATTACTCGACACGCTTTTGCAGCTGCGCGATATCGGCAATACCCTGATCGTGATCGAACATGACGAGGAGACGATGCGCGAGGCGGATTATCTGGTGGATATCGGACCGGGCGCGGGACGTTTGGGCGGGGAAATCGTAGCCCAAGGCACGCCGGAGGAAGTGATGAAAAACCAGAAATCCTTGACGGCCAAGTATCTGAACCATGAACTCAAAATCGAAGTGCCGGCGGCGCGGCGCGGCGTAAAGAATAAGAAATGGCTGGTGGTGCGTGGGGCGCGGGAAAATAATTTGAAAAACGTGACGGTGGAATTTCCTCTGAAGGTCTTGACGGTGGTGACCGGAGTGTCCGGTTCGGGCAAATCGACGCTGGTGGAAGATATATTATATAAAACCTTATCGAGCAAACTGATGCGTTCCTTGGAAAAACCGGGCAAGCACTCGGAAATCATCGGCTTGCAGCATATTAACAAAGTGATTATGATCGACCAGTCGCCGATCGGCCGCACGCCCAGATCGAACCCCGCGACGTATTCCGGGCTTTTCACGCCGATCCGCGAACTGTTCGCTTCGACCAAGGGGGCGAAAAGCAAAGGTTACGGGCCAGGCCGCTTTTCTTTCAATGTGAAGGGCGGGCGGTGCGACAACTGCCAGGGCGAGGGCCATATCAAGATCGAGATGCAATTTATGCCGGACGTCTATCTGCCGTGCGATGTGTGCAAAGGCAAGCGGTACAACCGGGAAACCCTGGAAGTCAGATATAAGGAAAAAAATATTTCCGAGGTTTTGGATATGACCGTTTCGGAAGCCAAAGATTTTTTCCAGAGCTTCCATGATATTTATGACAAGTTAGCGGTTTTGGAAGATGTCGGTTTGGGCTATATCCATCTGGGCCAATCAGCCACCACGCTTTCCGGCGGAGAGGCGCAACGGATCAAATTGGCCACCGAGCTTTCTCGGCGCGCTACCGGCGATACGCTCTACATTTTGGACGAGCCGACGACCGGCCTGCACTTCGACGACATTAAGAAATTATTGATCGTCCTAAACCGCCTGGTGGACGCGGGCAATACGGTAATCGTGATCGAGCACAATATGGATGTCATCAAGACGGCCGATTGGATCATCGACTTGGGTCCGGAAGGCGGCGACCAGGGCGGGCGCGTCATCGTGACTGGCTCTCCGGAAGATGTCGCCACTTACTATGAAGAAAGCTATACTGCGAAATATCTGCGGGATTTTTTGAAACGCTGATAGCCTCGACGACCCTATGGATATGATAAAGATAATTGAAAAAGCCAAGACCTTGCCGCAGGATCCCGGGGTGTATATTTTTCGCGATGCGAAGAAGGAAATTATTTACGTCGGTAAGGCGACGGATTTGAGGTCGCGGGTCAGCTCATACTTCCGCAATTATAAGGGCAGTGATCGGCCGATCGAAGCGATGATCCATCAAGTGGAAAGCGTCGAGGTGGAAGAAACGGATTCGGTTCTGGACGCGTTGATCCTGGAGGCCAACCTTATCCGGAAGCATCAGCCGAAATATAACGTGCTGGGGAAGGACGATAAATCGTTCGCGTATTTCGCCATAACCGAAGAAGAATTTCCGCGGGTGGTGATTTTGAGAGAAACAGAAATAGATAAAATTTCAAATTTTAAATTTCAAATTTCAAATAAAATCCAAAAAATAAAATCCAAAAAAGTAGATAAAATAGTCTATGCTAAAGTTTTTGGACCATACACTTCAAAGAAGCAGATGGAAATCGCGCTGAAAATAATCCGGAGAATTTTCCCTTTCCATTCAAATAAGCAAAAAACGGAAAAGGGCTGCCTGGATTTCCAACTGGGCCGATGCCCGGGGCCATACGCGCGGGCGATTTCCAAAGCGGATTACCGGAAAAATATCCGGGGCATCCGGATGATTTTGGAGGGCAAGAAAAAGAATCTGCTTGGAAAATTGGAAAGGGAAATGGAATTATTGGCGGAAAGCGATGAATTCGAAAAAGCCGCCGAGGTACGGAATAAGATTTTCGCCTTGAAGCATATCCAGGACGTGGCGCTTATTTCGTCCGGAGGCGATAAATTACAAATTACAAATTCAAAACTATTCCGAGTGGAGGCCTATGACATCTCCAATATTTCCGGCCGGCAAGCGGTGGGTTCGATGGCCGTATTTGAGAATGGCGAGCCGAATAAAAACGAATATCGCAAATTCCGCATAAAGACCGTGGAAGGCGCCAACGATGTGGCGATGATGGGCGAGGTCCTGCTGCGGCGCTTCAAGAACGCGTGGCGGCAGCCGGACCTGATATTGCTGGATGGCGGGCAGGGACATCTGAATATGGCGCAAAAACTTCTGTATGATCTGGGGTTGGCGATTCCGCTGGCGGCAGTGGCGAAAGGCCCGACCAGGAAAAAGATAGAAGTCAGGGTCCCGTCCGATCCGGCGTCCGGTTTTTCCAAAGAGATTGAGAATATATTGCGTGACAAATCGTTACTTAAAAACATTATGGACGAAGCGCACCGTTTCGCGGTCAGCTATCATCGGAAAGTGAGGAAAAGCGAGTTTATTTGACCTTTGCCCGGCGGTATCGGCGCGGATTTGTCGCGGAAGCCGGGGGTCGGGAATCTAAGCGGCCCGGTTCCTTTACAAAGACGTCGGAATGCTCTAAAATAATTATTTAGAATATCGTTTTTTACTCCTAACAACTATTTACAAATATGGCCAAAGTCACTCCAAAAGTCAGGGATAAGATCATTATCAGAGGCGCCCGGGTCAATAATCTGAAAAACGTGGATATCGATGTGCCACGGGACCAATTGGTGGTCGTGACGGGCTTGTCCGGATCGGGAAAATCATCCTTGGCGTTCGACGTGATTTATGCCGAAGGCAATCGCCGGTATTTGGAGGGGATGTCTTCATATGCGCGGCAATTTTTGGACGTGGGGGCGAAGCCCGATGTGGATAAAGTGGAGAACCTGAGCCCGACGATTTCCATCGACCAGAAAAGTTTGAGCCGCAGTCCGCGCTCGACAGTCGGGACGCTGACGGAAATTTATGATTATCTGCGTGTGCTGTTCGCCAAGGTCGGCGCGCCGCATTGTCCGAAATGCGGCACCGTGATGACCCGCAAGAGCAACCAGGAAATGCTGGATGAGCTTTTGGGATTGCCGGATCAGACGCAGGTATCGATCCTGGCCAGGCTAAAGGACGACGGCAAGAATTCCAAAGAGATTTTGCGCGGCATAAGCCAGATCGGCTATGCGCGTGCGCGCCTCAATGGCAAGATAATGCTAGTCAGCGAAGCCTTGATGATCGCCAGCGAGCAGTTTGAGAATGCGATCGAAGTCGTAGTGGATCGGGTAGCCATCAAACACAAGAATCCGGATAGCGAAAGGATTTTGGATTCGATTGAAACGGCTTTGAAAGTCGGCAACGGTTCTATCACGGTTTCGATCAATAATGTCGAAGACCGGGTATATAATAAGGATTTCGTCTGCCACGATTGCCATACGCGGATTTCGGAAATAACCCCCCGCCATTTTTCTTTCAATAGTCCGGAAGGAGCTTGTGTCCACTGTTCCGGCTTGGGCATTACCAAAGAGGTCGATATCGACCTGGTGATGCCCAATAAGAATCTGACGCTCGCGGAGGGGGCGATTTTGCCGTGGAGCAAAACGAACGGCCGCGGCAACGGACATAATAATTATCTCCATATATTGGAAGTTTTGGGAAAGGAATATGGTTTTTCAGTGGCGTTGCCGGTCAAGAAACTCTCCCCGGAAGCATTGGAAATGATCTTTTACGGCCCGGAAAAAAAAGAGCTCTTGCTTGAGCAGAAGGACGATATGGGTGGCGTGAAAGAAGTGCGGGTGATGTTCGATGGCGTGGTCCCGATTCTTAAAAGGAAATACCAGGAAGCCAGTTCGGATTATGTCCGGAATGATTTGGAAAAATATATGCTGGAAAAAACCTGTCCGGTCTGCGCCGGCCAAAGGTTGAAGGATAAGTTTTTGGCAGTGATGGTCAGTGGAAAATCGATTGACGATGTGGTGAAGATGGACTTGGCCAAATTCGTGGCATTTTTAGAGGAGTTGGCCGGCGATTCGAAAGCGGACAGCTCGAGAAGGGATATTGCCGCGCCTTTGATCAAGGAGATGAAGTTGAAAACCGAAGCGCTGATAAATGTCGGATTGGAATATCTTTCGCTTTCCCGCGGAGCCAATTCGATTTCAGGCGGCGAAGCCCAGCGGATCAGGCTGGCAACCCAGATCGGTTCTGAACTGATGGGCATCACCTATGTCCTGGACGAGCCGTCTATCGGATTGCATAACCGCGATACGGAAAAATTGATCGCGACGATGCAAGCCTTGAAAGAAGCCGGCAATTCATTGATCGTGGTGGAGCACGATGACGACATCATCCGCAAGGCCGACTGGATAATCGATATGGGGCCGGGCGCGGGAGAAGAGGGCGGACAGGTCATTTTTCAAGGCGATTTCAAAAAGTTGTTGGATTCCAAAAACTTGACCGCCCAATATCTGACCGGCAAGAAAAAAGTCGCGGATAAGAAATCTTTCCGCAAGGGCAACAACAAATCAATCGAAATTATCGGAGCCAAGGAACATAATTTGAAAAAAATAGACGTGGAGATTCCGCTGGGGAAATTCGTTTCCATTACGGGCGTATCGGGTTCCGGCAAGTCGACCTTGGTTTCGGACATTCTGGCGAAAGCGCTGGCAAGGCATTTTTTCGGCGCCAAAGATATGCCGGGAGCGCATAGCAAGATCAAGGGATTGAATAATATCGATAAAGTCATCAGCATCAACCAGTCCCCGATCGGTCGGACCCCGCGTTCCAATGCCGCGACTTATACGGGCGTGTTTTCCTTGATCCGCGAATTGTTCGTTTCTACGGAAGAAGCCAGTAGCCGGGGATATACCCCGAGCCGGTTCAGTTTCAATATGAAGGGCGGACGATGCGAAGTTTGCCAAGGCGACGGAACTAAGAAAATCGAGATGCATCTTTTGCCGGATATGTATGTCAAATGCGAATCCTGCGGCGGCACGAGATATAACCAGAAGACGCTTGATATCGAATATCAGGGAGTGAATATCGCCGAAGTGCTGGATATGAGCGTTTCCTACGCGCTATGTTTTTTCAAAAAATCACCCTTGGTGGTGGAAAAACTGCGGACTCTCGAACAGGTCGGCCTGGGCTATTTGAAATTGGGCCAGAGCGCGACCAATCTGTCCGGCGGCGAGGCGCAAAGGATCAAGCTGGCGACGGAGCTTTCCCGGAAATCGACCGGTAAGACATTGTATATCTTGGATGAGCCGACCATCGGTTTGCATTTTGAAGACGTGAAGAGGCTATTAGGCGTCTTGGACGCGCTGGTGGACAAGGGCAATTCGGTGCTGGTGGTCGAGCATAACATCGATGTCATCCGCAATTCCGATTGGGTGATCGATCTCGGACCGGACGGCGGCGACAAAGGCGGAGAGGTCGTTTTTGCCGGAACTCCGGACAAGTTGAAAAACGCCAAAAGGAGCTGGACGGGGAAATATCTCTAGAAATTTTTAATTTCCAATTTTTAATTTTATAAATACCTGCCTGCCGGTAGGCGGGAATCATAAATTTTAAATTTTTTAAACCTATATTTATCCAATCGATATTTTAGGTATTAAAAATTAAAACATTATTTAAAAAATTATAAAATTAAAAATTATAAAATTGTGTCCAGCAATCTTTCTAAGCACATCCTTACGACCCTAGTTTATTATGACGTTATGGATTATCCGATGAC
>JAUXSI010000002.1 GCA_030679985.1 Candidatus Moraniibacteriota bacterium
TATGGGAAAAGTATTAGGTATCGACCTGGGCACCACCAATTCCGCGATGTCGATCGTGGAGGGCGGCAGTCCGGTCATCGTGGAGAACAAGGAAGGCGTGCGGACCACCCCTTCGATGATCGCGATGTCCAAAACCAATGAAAGATTAGTCGGGCTTTTGGCCAAGCGCCAAGCCGTCACCAATCCGGAGAACACGTTGTTTTCCATCAAGCGGTTGATCGGGCGTCATTTCGATGATGCCGAAGTGCAGCGCGATATGAAAACGATGCCGTATAAGATCGTGAAGTCCGGCGAAGGCGTCAAAGTCCTGATGGGCGGCAAGGAATATACCCCGCAGGAAATTTCCGCGATGGTGCTTGGAAAACTCAAGTCGGACGCGGAAGAGAAACTCGGGCAATCGATTACGGAAGCGGTCATCACCGTGCCGGCCTATTTCGATGACTCGCAAAGGAAAGCGACTATCGAAGCCGGAGAAATCGCGGGACTGAAAGTTTTGCGCATCATCAACGAACCGACCGCGGCCGCTTTGGCCTATGGATTCAACAAAAAGAAAGACGAGAAAATCGCGGTCTATGACCTCGGAGGCGGAACTTTCGATATTTCCATTTTGGAAGTTTCCGAAGATACGGTGGAGGTCAAATCGACCAATGGCGACACGCATCTCGGCGGCGACGACTTCGACCAAGTCTTGATCCACTGGGTCATTGCGGAATTTAAAAAACAGGAAGGCGTCGATCTCGGCAAAGATCCTCTGGCTTTGCAGCGGATTAAGGAATCGGCGGAAAAAGCCAAAATCGAACTTTCAACCGCGATGGAAACCGAAATCAACCAGCCGTTCATCACGGCGGACGCCAGCGGTCCGAAACATTTGGTAATGAAAATCACCCGAGCGAAATTGGAAGAGCTTGTCGGTGACTTGGTGCAAAAGACCTTGGAGCCGACCAAGAAAGCCTTGGCGGATGCCAAACTCAGTGTGTCCGACATCAATGAGGTGGTACTGGTCGGAGGTATGACCCGGATGCCGTTGGTGTTGCAGACCGTGGAAAAATTCTTCGGCAAGAAACCGAATATTTCCGTCAACCCGGATGAAGTCGTGGCGATGGGCGCGGCCATCCAAGGTGGGGTTTTGCAGGGCGACGTGAAAGACGTGCTTTTGCTTGACGTGACACCGCTTACGCTTGGAATCGAAACGATGGGTGGCATCCGGACTCCTTTGATCGATCGCAATACCACGATTCCGGCGGCCAAATCGCAAACATTCTCCACTGCGGCTGACAATCAGCCGTCCGTTGAGATCCATGTCCTGCAAGGCGAGCGCGAAATGGCGGCAGACAACAAAACCCTCGGGCGGTTTATTCTGGATGGCATCCCGCCGTCACCGCGCGGCATTCCGCAAATCGAAGTGACTTTTGACATCGATGCGAACGGCGTGCTTTCCGTCAAAGCCAAAGACAAAGCGACCGGCAAAGAACAATCCATCCGCATCGAAGCTTCGACCGGTCTATCCAAAGATGAAATCGAGAAAATGAAGAAAGACGCCGAAGCGCACGCGGAAGAGGACAAGAAAAAGAAGGAAAACGTCGAAACGAAAAATATGGCTGACACTTTGGTCTTCACCACTGAAAAAGCACTCCGCGATGCTGGTGATAAGGTTTCTGAGGATAAGAAAAAACCAGTTCAGGAAAAAGTTGAAGCGTTGAAGAAAGTCAAAGACGGCGATGATATCGAAGCGATCAAGAAAGCCACCGAAGAGCTTTCCCAAGAAGCGCAAAAGATCGGCGAAGAACTCTACAAAGCCGCGCAACCAGAGCAACCAGCTCCGGGCGCAGCCGGAGGAGAAGCGCCGAAGGCTGACGACGCTCCGAAAGACGCAGAGACTGAAAAACCTGAAGAGAAGAAATAAGCGAGAAAAAAAGTGAGGCGAAAGCCTCGCTTTTTTTGTGGTACAATTGGAATATGACAAATATGACCAACAAGACAAATGGCGATGCAGATTCGTCCTATAGGTCCAATTCGTCTAATGGAGAAGGGCTGCTTTTCAAGCACGGAGGATATCGCAATCTGCAATCCTATCAGATGGCAACCCTGGTCTATGATCTGACGGTGAAATTTTGTGAACTTTTCATCGACAGAAAAAGCCGAACCAATGATCAAATGGTGCAGGCGGCAAGATCGGGCCGGCAAAACATCGCAGAAGGAAGCCAAGCATCAGGAACTTCGAAAAAGACAGAAATCAAATTGACTAGCGTAGCACGGGCGAGCCTTGAAGAATTGTTGATCGACTACGAAGATTTTTTGCGCCAAAGAGGCTTTCAGATGTGGACGAAAGAATCGCAAGAAGCAAAAACAATCCGCAACTTGGCGTACAGCCAAGATAGGTCCTATGCGACCTATTCGTCCTATCTCAACAATCCCAAGTCAGCCGCCAACATGTTGATCTGTATAATTCATCAAACGAACTATCTCTTGGATCAACAACTCAAAAAATTAAGCGAGGAATTTTCGAATCAAGGCGGGTTTACGGAGAGGTTGTATGATAAAAGACAAGACTATAGGAAAAATTAAAAAACTCGAATCATAATATGGAAAAAGAAAGATTTAAATTCGTAGTAGCGGCATATTTGATGCTTGTTCGGGATGGGAAGATTTTGTTGTTGCGCCGATCCAACACCGGCTATGAGGATGGGAAGCGTAGTCTTGTTGCCGGGCATGTCGATGGGGGCGAGTCTTTCCGCGAAGCGATCGTGCGTGAAGCCAAAGAAGAAGCGGGAATTGAAATCCGATTAGAGGATGTTTCTGTGGCGCATGTCATGCAACGAATCGCATTGGGAAGAATCAGCGTCTTTTTGACGGCGGAAAAATGGAAAGGGGAGATTAGAAACACGGAACCGGATAAATGTGACGATCTGGGATGGTTTGATATCGATGATCTGCCAGTAAACACAATCCCATATATTAAAAAAGCGATTGAGAATTATAAAAGCGATATTTTATACAGCGAGGATTGAAATTATAAAAATTCATAAGATCTATTTTTTGATCTGGCGATGGGCATGTCGGACGTGTAAGTAGCCAGATAAGTATTGAAATACGTATTAAATAAATAAGCTGTGTCTGAATAATTTTCCGATATCACTTGAAAAGCAGGCTGGCAATAGCTAGGCGGATCAGTGTGCAGGCGTAATCTTATAAAAAGTGGAAAACCCACTTTTTATAATCGGAAAATTGACTCTTGGCATATTTTATATTAATTTATATCTGACGTTATTTTAGATGTGTTTTTGTTTCAAACCATAAAAAAGGCCATCGTGCCGAAGGAGGAGAGAGTGAAAAAGAAAGATGGAAAAACGACTTTCAAACCGCTCAATGGTGGAAAGTTCCGTTGCAATCAGACCGGCGAGGTAGTCAAGACGGGGAAAACCGTATCATATCGTCGAGCGCGGGATATGAAGCTGTTGGGGCAAGGCAAAAAAAAGGCTCCGCAGCAAAAGAAGAAGGAAATCCCGAAAAAGACAGGGCGCGAATCCCGGGGTGTTTCAGTGTTCGGTAGACGTCCAATTTTTGGCTGGGGATGGTATAATGCATAGTGAATGAAGGCGCATAAAGCGCGGACGGGCGGATACTCACTTGAGGATCCGCCCCGTTTTATTTTGTGTTACAATTACGATGCATCGTTTGGTAGCTGGTTTAATAAATTTTAAAAATAATGCATGGAAGATTTATTGCAAAAAATCGAATACGTCCTGGGAGACTGCGGATTTTTTTTGGACGGGGTTTTCCAAGACTTGGAAAGGTCCGGTTTTTTCTTGGATGAATTTGAAGAATTGGATCATATCGCATACCGGACTGAAAATGTTGAAAAATATGAAGAAGTGAAGAATAAATTGATCGGTTTTTCCAAGACATATGATGAAAAGATGTTTAACGACAGGTTGATTTTTGTCTGCCGTTTGGAAACACCGATTGAATACGGAAGATTTTCAATCGAGGGTATTGAATTGTTGGCGCCTAAGGAAAACAACAAACATAAAAACGGATTGGAGCACGCCGAGTTTGTGGTCAAAGTGACACTTCCGGAATTCCGGAAAAAGCACGGTGACATTGATTTTGATTCGGATGCATATGGCAGGGAGGAGAATCCTGAACTGGAAGTCAAATTTGAGTGTTGTGCCGTGAAATTCCATGAGCAAAGCTTGCTGAGGGTGAGGGGGATATAAGCGGTTTGCGACTGTGTTTAGCTTAACAAGGACGGTCCTCGACTAAACTCGATTGAAGTGAAATTATAATCAAGGAAAAAATTTGCGTGATAAGAACTATTAGAAAACTTTATGGCTGAACAATTTTCGGACATCACGAACAAACTGGAGAACTTCATCCGGGAAAAGAATGTCGAGGCGGAGCATATGCTGCGGACGGGTTTTTGGTTGTGCGAGCTGGATCCCGCGGCTGATGAAGTGATGTACGCGGCCGCGATTTGCCATGATATCGAAAGATGTTTCCCGTTGCGGGACGGGGAAGTGAAACCGCTCAAAACCGGAGATGATAAAAACGACGGGGAATACTTGGTTTGGCATGGCCAGCGCTCGGCGGAATTCACGGAAAAACTTCTGCAAGAATTCGGTTTCGCTGACGCGGACGCGATCGCCCGGATAAAAACCTTAATCGCGGAACATAGTCTGGGCGGAGCGCCGGAGCGCGATTTGATGATGGACGCCGACAGCATCAGTCTTCTGGAAAACAACGCGCCGCTTTTTATCAAATCCGGCAAAGACAAAGAAAAATTGCGCCAGAAATTTGAATCAGAATTTGCCAGGCTTTCTTCAGAAAAAGCTAAAAAACTTGCAGAACCTTTTTATGATATGGCGACGGAAATGATAAATAGGCTCTGAGTAAGTATGCAACTTGCCATAAATCTATATATGCCATAACATAAAACCATTCTTTAAAAGGGTTATGAGTGTGCCAGAAAATTTTCTGGCGGAATATTGAATCTCAAAAGAGGAGGAATTTTATGTCAGGATTGTCAGTTCATTCGGTCAATGTGTCATGCGGTAATGAGGATTGTGATGCTCTCCAGGCTGTTCCCTTGATGAAGGACGGTCTGGGAAATTACCACACCCCAAAAAGGCATATATGCCGTGTCTGTGGAAGGCCTTTTCTGATTAGGGGAAATCTGTGTGTCTATGAGGTCAAACCGGTGGCAATCGACCAGCCTCAAGAGATCAAACATTTCAAGGTCGGCTACAACGTTGAAGCGGCTATGATGTGCCATTCGGAAGGAGTTCCGGATCTTATGGAAACCGAACCTCCGGATGAGATCGGGGGCGAATATGCCGGCATACGCAGGCGTATTTTGAATAACATATGCGGCTGACCGCATCTTTAAGCTGATCGGCGCATAAAGCGCAAACGGGCGGATACTCTATCGATGAGAATCTGCCCGTTCTATTTTTATGCTACAATGGGAAATAATAAATTCCCTATGTGTCCGATAAGGATATCAAAGTGGGCGAGGGAAAAGAATTCAGGTTTTTTCCAAAAGCAGGATTGCCGGCTATGTTGGGAAAATTGGGATATACTAATTTGTTCCTGGAAGTTTTGGCCGAATTCATGAGGAACGGTACGCGGAAAAGCTAAGAGTCATCATAAAAATATTATGAAGAACGTCATCATTACGAATAACAAAAAACTTTCCGAAATTAAAAAACGGATCGCGTCCGGCGGCGCGGAAAAATTGCAGGTGGTTTCCGATTTCGACAAGACCTTGACGTCATGTTTCGTCAACGGAGAAAAAATAGTTTCTTTGATATCCATCCTGCGCGACGAAAAATATCTGACGCCGGATTATCCGGAAAAAGCGCAGGCGCTGTATGATAAATACCATCCGCTG
>JAUXSI010000029.1 GCA_030679985.1 Candidatus Moraniibacteriota bacterium
ATTTCACCCTGGCGATCTTTCGCAACGCCGAGTTCGGTTTTTTCGGAGTGGTGGTGCTGACCTTGAGGCAGACCCCGCGTTTGAAAGGACTTACGGTTTCAATAGGCTTATTTTTCAGCGTGTTAAAAACATTCCTAAAAGCAGGCGATTTAGTTTTCTTCACATTCGACTTTCTGGCTTTTCTCTTCAATTGGTTGATTGTTGGCATTTTGTCTTTCAAGACCAAGATAGCAGAACGTCTAGCTTGAGCCTCTGATTTTTAAATTTAATAAAAAACCGCTAGGATGACTAGCAAAATAATCATAAAGGATATCACGTTTTATGTCAATACTGGCCGGTCACACCGTTATCCCCAGAAACAGCCTCAGCATAAGATCCAGGAAAACTCCCAACGGAGCCGAAAAGAAGATGATGAAAAACAGCAGGAAGATGAAGCCGAATTGCTCGAGCATCGCCATCGTCTCGATTTTTACGGGCAGGATCGCAAATAGGAGCTTGGAGCCGTCCAGCGGCGGAATCGGGATCAAATTGAAAAAGGCCAGCAGGACGTTCCAGAAGATGACTACCACGCACAGTTCGAAAAAAATCGAACCGGTCGAACCGGCGATCACGGCTGAGATATTGGACCAGTCATTGAAATTCATGATGATGTCCATCTTGACCGCCACCGGGATATCGATCAGCCTGGCCACGACAGCGAAAATCGTCGCCAATAGGATATTGGAACCGGGGCCCGCCAAGGCCACCAAGGCCGGTCCCCACTTCTGGTCAGTGAGATTGTACGGATTATACGGCACTGGCTTGGCCCAG
Organism: Candidatus Moraniibacteriota bacterium; assembly: GCA_030679985.1. Lineage (GTDB taxonomy): Bacteria > Patescibacteriota > Minisyncoccia > Moranbacterales > UBA2206 > JAUXSK01. The sequence goes on from JAUXSI010000029.1 coordinate 811, forward strand.
CCGAAAGCGAAGCGGAAATTGGAGACCAGAAGCATCAACAGGGGCGCCACGATCGAGCCGATCGGATCGATGTGCTTGAAAGGATTAAGGTTCAACCGGCCGGCATATTTGGCGGTCGCATCCCCCAGCCACAAAGCCATCACGCCATGCGCCACTTCATGGATGATCACCGTGTACAAAAGGATGATGACATAGAACGCTATAAGGACGATTTCATTTAACATATCGGGGCTTTACAAGTTAACATCTATATGATACTCTAAATTCTGTCAGTAATCAACCTATAAATGTGTGGAGCGTAGGACGTGGAACGCCGGTCTTGACCGATGCGCGTTGCGCGATATGCGATATGCGAACTATATATCATGAGTAGAGTATGTGAACTTTGCGAGCGCGGCGCCGGAAGCGGCAACAAACGGAGCCATTCCAACATCGCGACCTTGCGTAAATTCGGCATCAACTTGCAAACCAAGAAAGTCGACGGAGAAAGATTGAAAGTCTGCACCCGTTGCATCAAGACTTTGTCAAAAACGAAATAATAATTCCGGCTGTCTTTTGGGATTCCCTCTCGATGTGAGAGGGTTTTTTGTCTGTTTTTTTACGAATAAAAACAGCCGTATATCGCCAATTTACGGCTGGAAGATTATCTGACGCAGGTTTCTTGGAAAAGCGCGACGTCATCCGGCGTGATGTCCGCGCTTTGATTGACGAGTTTCGGATACATTATAGCTGATTGATTTTGAGCATGTTCCAATCCCAGCGCATGTCCCATCTCATGAATCAAGACGGCCAAAAGATCCTTGTCATCCGCGAATTGGAAGATATCGATCGATTCCGATCCGTTATTGTTCGTATAGAGGCCGGTTTCAAATTCTCCCCGTTCCGCTTGCGTTTCATTATATTCCGCCACCCTTTCATTGGTCTGGCCCGCGATTTGCTCGACATTGCCTACCAGGGCGTTGATCCTAGCCACCAAGGCGTTCACTTCTTGGCGCCTTTTTTCCAGACCATTATAAGAAATTTTCAGACTATTCTCCTGGGCCTTAATGGCTTCATAATGTTTATCCAATTCTTTTTTCTGATCGATAAGTTCATCATAGTCGCTGCCGGTCGCTCCGCCCCGGCTGTTCCAATAATCGACGCTCCGTTCATAATCCTTCAGTTCCTTTTGATAGCTGTTAACATCTTCGTTATAGGCCTGCTGTTTTTTTTCATATGCGGCCGAATCGGAAGCGAAGGAATTTTTTTTCTGCTCCAGCTGGACCGTCAACGCGCTGTAGTCATCCAGGGATTGTCCGGCCGCCTGTTTGCCGGATTCGATATCCGCCCCGATGGTTTTCAGATTTTCAGTCGTCCGCTGCCGGCCATCATATGCCAGATTGACCTTCACGCGCCCATCCGGTTCCATCCGCAAAACATCGCGCCCCAAGGCATCTTCCCATTTCCGTTCCGCCTCTTGCGACATAGCCGTGAATTTTTCTTGGGACATATCGAATCGCGGATCGACCGCGCCGATAGCATAGGTTACCGGGATATCGCACTTATATTGGGAAAGCGGATTATTCTTCGCCACCCAAGCCCGGTTGCGGACGGCAAAAACGCCGATTGAAACCAGCAGGATAGTCAGCAGGATGATTTTTCGGATTATTCCGCGCATACCATCATAATACTATATTCCAGGAAAATAAACAGCGCCCCCTCGTCTTATTTCCGGCTGGCTACGATGAACGTCGTAAAGTTGAATTTCAAATCCTGTATCCCCTCCTCCAAAATATCCAATCCGTAGATCTGCGCGCAGCCTTTGGAAGCGATGACCGCCGTCGAAACCGGAAATTTCCCCTCGCTCAAATCCTTGGCAGCCGAGGCCGTGTCGGAATATTCTTCCAGTTCGACGTCCGCCCACTTGCGTTTGAGATACATCCGGCACTGGCGCAAGGCTTGCTGGTGGGAAGTGATTTTTTTTATCTCGCTAGCGTTAGCCCCTTTCTTGCCCAAGAGGCAATGTTTGATATCGATCTCGAACATCTTTTCGATCCGGAAATTATGTTCCGCCATCGCATAGACCGCTTCGATTACGATGCCTCCGTTGGAATTCTCAATCGGAAAAACACCCTGATCAATTTTTCCCGCTTCCAGATTGCCAAGGACGCCTTCGACGCTGGTCAGATATTCGATTTGGAAATTTTTTATCCCATCCTTGTCGCAATAGTATTTGGCAGCTTCTTCGGAAAAACTGCCGACTTGTCCGGATACCCCAATTACCGGTTCCTCCGGTTTATTCCCGATCTTGTCCATATTATTTTTCAATCCGATATGATTGGTTAAAAATTATTTTATAAAAACTTCGGATGAATTTCCCGTCCAACCCGCTATTTTCCAAATTCTTAGCTATGATTTCTTTTTCCCGCTTGGCGTTCCGCACCGGCAGGCCGTTTTGCGCCTTATATTTCCCCACTTTTTCCACCACCGCGAATCTCTCTTCCAGCAATTTGAAAATCCTGGCATCAAGCTTATCTATCTTGCCGCGGAGCTTCGCCAAATTTTTGTCCGCTTCCATATTTTTATTTGACATAACTTAACCACTTTTTATATTTTTTATTTTCCCCGTGGATTATTCGGGCGTAATTCTCCCGGATTTTCCCGGTCACAATCCCTTCGCCGCCCGCGCCGAAAATATGGCCGTCGATTTTCCCGATGGCGTTTATTTCCGCCGCCGTCCCGACAAAAAAAGCTTCATCGAATTCCGGCAAGTCTTTCAGTCTGACATCTTTCTCCGCTACCTTGTATCCCAGCTCGCGCGCCAAAACCATCACGCTGTCGCGCGTCAGTCCGGGCAGGATCATTCCGGCTTTCGGCGTATATAATGTCTTGTTTTTCACGAAGAAAATATTTTCTCCCGGCCCTTCCGCGATGTTGCCGCGCCAATCCAATAGCAAAGCCTCATCAAAGCCGGCTTTTTTCGCCTCCAGGGAAGCCACGATCGAATTGGCATAATGTCCGGAAATTTTGGCAGTCATCACGCTGGAACCCGGATGGATGCGCGCGAAAGAGGAAATCTTGACCGACACGCTTTCTTTTTCCAAATATTTTCCCCACGGCCAAGCCACGATGGCCAAATGGACCGGCGCGCCCGCCGGATCAAGGCCCATTTTTTCGCCATAAAAAACGATCGGGCGGATATAACCTTCTTGCAACTTGTTTTTCTTGACCAGCTCCAAAACCGCCTGCGCCACCTGTTTTTTCGTGAAAGGCATCTTCATCCCCATCGTTTGCGCCGAATGGAATAGCCGGCCGATATGTTCTTGCAACCGAAAAACCGCCGGACCGTTCGGTGTCATATAACAACGAATGCCTTCAAAAACCGCACTGCCATAATGCAAACTGTGGTTCAAAACGTGGATTTGCGCCTTCGCGAAAGGCGTGAATTTCCCGTCCATCCAGATATATCCTTTTTTATCCGCCATATTTATTAGAAACCGGTTACTTTTTAACTTTTCCATTATAGGCCACAAAAGACTTTTCGTGCAAATTAAATAGAGGGGCCCGAACGATGTTCGAGTCCCTCTATTGCTTTGCATCCAACTAGGAAAGGTAATCAGGGATCGCCAGAAAATCCGGCATCTCCCCATACACGCCTTCCCGCGTAACCACCAAACCCTTATAGCCGATGGTTACGACTCCGATAAAATTGCGCCGGGCGATCTGCTTTTCACACAGATCGTCCAAGTTGAGTGGTCGCTCGCTTCTTACTAATACTTTGCCACCATTTTCCTGGGTGACAATAATAACTTGTCGCGTGGACAATCTCCAAGCCACCTGGCGCCAATGGTCAAACTCCTGTCTGAATTTTAACGGCTTTTTGTCCAGGAGATACTTCCGCTCCTGTTCCTCTGACAACATCATAGGTGCGTCATACATATAATTCCCTCACACCGAATGTGCATGCATTTCAAACAGATGCCCGCTCATTTTTTTTTCTTTTTTGGACTCTTCTTGCTGACTAGCCATCCATTTTTTCCAGTCCTCACACTGCGAGCTATCTTTACATTTTACGCCTTTCAAACTCTCGTTACATCCATCACAAGGATATTCCGGAATAAAAAACACTCCTCCGTCTCCACACATAATAGCTCCTTTTCTTGATTGATTTTCACTGATTTATTAACCCGGGAATAACCGCAAATTTTTATAAATTTCCACTCACGCCCGGAGCAACAATTTTTTTAAAGAACAAAAAATCCGGCTTTTCGCCGGGTTGCTTATTTCGATAACTTAGTTTTTGATCGACTAACTCGAAATTTTACCCGGCGAAAGAAGACTCATAATAATGAGTTCCACGCTGAGATAAAATTTTTGCGTCGAGTTATTCATATCAGTATTATCTTACACGCGACGATTTTTGTCAAATTCTTATGGCGGCCAATCAAAAAGCTGGGAAATTTCCCAGCTTTTTGAAAAAACGCGTCTATTTTTTGACTTATTCCAAGATTCCGTCCAGGTTCACATCGTACAAAATCGCTTCCTGCACCAACTTGTATTTTATGATTTCGCTTTCATCGAACCAAATCTTAATTTCCCGGGCGGCTTCTTCCGGCTTGTCGGAACAATGGATCAGGTTACGCACCGCGCGTTCGTCGATTCCGGCCATATCATAGGAATCCACAGTCAAGTCGCCGCGGATAGTCCCGATATCGGCCGTCAACGGCTCGGTTCCGCCTACGATCTTCGTGACTATGCCGACCGCCTGATTACCTTCGATTACCGCCGCCAACACCGGTCCGGCCGTCATAAAATTCACCAGCTGTTGGATGATGTCCTTGCCATATTCGATCGCTTCCTTATTAACCGGCAAACCATTTTCCTGCCGGCCTTTGACGATTCTTTCCCCTTTCGATTGGAACCATGCGTCATCTTTGTTGTAGTGGGTCCAACATTGCTCGGCTTTCGGCACCAGCATCTTGACTGCCGTAAATTTCAAGCCGGTCTTTTCGATGCGGGAAATGATTTCCCCCATCAAACTCCTTTGGATGGCGTCCGGTTTCAGGATTATGAATGTCCGCTCTTTTTTCGGATGATTATCCATAGTTTTTGCAAAATATTAATATTTATCTAAAATTTAGATTATCACACAAAATCCGAAATAGCAATAATAAATCACCGTTTTCCCTCAGACTATACAATATAGGGATGATTTAATTTACGGCCATTTGGCATCGAACATCCGGATTCCGGCATTCATAAATGACGTCGCCTTTTTCATCCGTCCTGAAAATATTTATCTTGCGCTCCTTCAGCCTGGCTAATGCTTCGTCCGCCGGGTGCCCAAAACGGTTGTTCCGGCCCACGGAAATTATCGCGTCGCTCGGATGCACCGCATCCAAAAATTCCCCGGTCGTCGCATATTTCGAGCCGTGATGTGCGACTTTCAAAACTTTAGCCGACAAATCGACGCTGCTTTGCGCCAACTTTTTTTCTTCCGTATCCGGCAGGTCACCGGTAAACAAAAAGGAATTCTGACCGAAGGCCAATCTGGCCACGACACTATAGGCGTTCGTGTCTTTCACCGCGCCAGTCGGTACCGGAGCGCGCGGACTTAAAATTTCCATCTCCGCTCCGTTTAATTTTATTTTCACACCCGCTTCAGCTTCTATCTTCTGGATCTGTTTTTGCGCGATTAAGTTTTCATAATTCTTATAGAGTTGCGATTCGCTTTGTTCCGCGCCTTCGACTAAGGCGTCAATTTTATAATTTTTCATCACCTCCAGCAAACCTTCGATGTGGTCCTGGTCAGGATGAGTGGCAATTGCCATTTCGATTTCCCGGTCCCAAAACGGCACATATCTTCCCAGCTTTTCCAACAGCACTTGTCCGTCCGGCCCGCCATCGATCAATATCTGATTGCTTCCTTGTGAAATCAAAATCGCGTCCCCCTGCCCGACATCCAAAAAAATCACTTTCAGCTCCTGATTTTTCCCATACCAAATAATCCCCGCCAGAATCAGGCTGATCGTCGCCAAGGCGAATATTGAAATATATACTATCTTCCTATGCCTCATTGTTATATCTTAACAAACAAAAGACGATCCATACAACGCTTGTTTTTCTTCACAGAAAAACATACGGTTCGCCATTTTCTTTGGCGGCAAAGAAAGTGGCAAAAAGAAACCGCCGGCACCGACTTGTGCTGTCTAAATTCCTAGTTTGGTCGCTAAAATTTTTAATGCGGCCATAGAGGCGTAAAAATTTCTTAACGCTCCCGCGCTGGAATTTAGAAACGCACTGCGCCAAGGTGCGGATTTTTTCTAATTTTAAAATTATT
>JAUXSI010000035.1 GCA_030679985.1 Candidatus Moraniibacteriota bacterium
ACTTATCCAGCGCAACCCGGATCTCGATTCGGCCGGTTTTGATTTGGGTATCCAAATCGCTTAATTTCTGATAAAATTCCTTGAGCTTAGCCATAGGAAAATTCCGCACTTGGCTCAGGCTTTTTTTCACCACGAAAGGATGCAAACCACTGGCCTTGGCGATCGCATAATCATTGCCGTGATATTGCCCGTCCAGATCGGCCACTTTCAAAATATTCCTGAATTGGTAGACATACATCGAAAAAACATAGAAAGGATCGTCGCCTTTTTTAAGATGCTCCTGCACCAAGCGCAAAGCTTTTTTCTTGTTATTCGCGCTTAACGCATCGATCGTGTCGAAGATATTGGCATCCGAATTCGCCCGCACCAGAAGTTCCACATCATCCGCCTGAATGATCCGTCCGTCGGCGAAATTGACGAGTTTTTGTAATTCCTTATCCAGATAATCCGTCTCGCTACCCGCGAACAGGATTAATTTTCCCAACGCTTCCTGGCTGATTCCGCTTGCCGGATCCAGCTCTTTTATCCTCTGTATGATCCATTGGTTCAATTTGCTTCCGACCAATTTTTCAAAACTCTGCGATTTGGCCATCTTCACCAGCATTTTATACAATTTGCCATTCTTTTTAGGCTGGCCGTCTTCCCAAAACACAATTACCAGATCCTGATCGGCCTGAGTCTGTTTTTCGTGTTTTTTCAGATATCCTATCAATTCGTCCTTTTCAATATCGGTCGCGGCTTCCAACATATCTCGCACGATTACCAATCTCTTGGGCGCCAAAAGATTGGATGTATTCAAAACATCCAACAAATTATGTTTGAAATTTTTTTCCGTCCAATTGAAAATAGACAGTCCCGATCCGAATGCATCGGAAACCAGGAACCTTTTTTTTATTTCCAATAATTTTTGACGGGATCGGAAGGAATCCTCACCGTAAAGAAAAAGTATCATACAGCCATTCTAGCATATCCCTAGGATAAAAAAAATCCCCTTTTCAGGGGATTTTTTGAAGTTTTTTATTCGACCGTCCAACGCAACACTTGTCCCGGCTGCAATATATCCACCCAGATCTGTCCGGGCACGAACTTGATTTCCTGGCCGGACTGGTCATAGAAAAACAACTTGCTATCCAAGCTCGATTTGTCTTTCTTCCAAGTGCCGATCACTTCCTGCCCGTTCATATAATAATGCGCTTCGCCGGAATCGACCGAATCATACCATGGATCCCCGATCTGCATATTATTGTAACGGCCGCTGATACTCTCGACTCCGGTTTTCTTGATTTCCTCGACATTTTTCCAAGGATCTTGCAAACCCTGGCCGACATAATTCTGGTCCAGCGTGATCTGTTCCGACTGGGCCGTCAGGACAACCACGTTTTTCGGCGCTATCCTTTGTTTATTATTGCGGTCCGTGTCCGCTTCGTCATTCCAAGTCCTCAGATATGTGTTCGTCTGCTTGTCATAATCGAACGAAACGTCATACGGATCCTTGAAAGATACCCGCAAATGTCCCTTTTCCGGCCGCTGGTCCAACGGCGCCTCTCCCTGATGCGCATAGCCGGCGAATTTGTTTTCCGTGCGGTATTTGAAATTCTCGATCATCTTAAGCACGTTCGCTTTCGTGATGTGACCGGTGTCTTCCAAGCGCATTTTCCCGCTCACCGCCCAACGCTCGCAATACGACCCGGTCATACAATCATAATTGTCGATGACTTTCTCTTTCAACAGATCCAGAGCGAAATGCGAACCTCCCCAGTAGATGAAAATCGCATCCAATCCTTTGGCCAGAGCGATATAATCATGCCGGGAACTCCTGATGGCGCCGATTTCCTCCGGGATGTTGCAAATGTAGATCCCCATCAGACGGGTTACCGATCCGGTATAGGCCGGCATCTCGATCACCATATCCGCCTCGGAAAATCCGGCAGCCGGTCGGGCCTGGACATCGGCTGGTTGCATAACCGCCACTGCCCGCCGGTTCCAATTTTCACAGGAAAGTCCGGAAACCGGGCTAACCGGACCGTCATTGACGATCGGATAGCTCTGCGACTTCTCTTTCGTATCCAAATCGATCTGCTTGGTAGCTTTCTCCGGGCCTGAGAAAAAATAAAATCCTCCGCCCACGATGATTATCGCAATGATGGCGATAATGGCTTTTTGTTTCATACTCGTTGTTTTTATTTAAAAAATTACATTTCCAATTTTTTCATTGCTGTCTATTTTTGGCAGCCCGGGCAATAAAAAACACTTCTCTGCCCCAAAACCGCCCGCTTGATTATTGTATCACATCTTTGACATTTTTCACCAGCCTTGCGATAGACTTGCAAAACCTTCTGATAGCCGCCCGGCGCTCCCGCGGTGTCGCGGTAATCGGAATCGGAAGTTCCCCGCAATTTGACGGCTTTCCGCAAAATTTTCCCGATCGAACGGAAAAGTTTTTTCCTTTCCTCCCTTGCGATATCCGCCGCTTTTCTTGTCGGCAAGATGCCGGCTTCAAAAAGGATCTCACTGCGATAGATGTTGCCGATACCGGCGATCAAAGACTGATCCATCAACAGGATCCCGATGGGCGCATTTTTTTTCTTATCAAGGATTTCATCGAATTTTTGCCAAGTGAATTCCGAATCCATCGCGTCAAGCCCCAACGCTTCGATTTCCGGCAACTGGGCGATTCTGTCCGTATCATCCAAAACGATCTTGGCGAACTTCCGCATATCCGAAAACTCCATGACTTTGTCATTCCGATGCGAACCCACGAAATTTTTAGCAACTATCTTTTTTTTGTTCGTAGATTCGTCAATGTTTCGCAGTTTCGCATCGGCTTTCAAATAAAACTTGTGCCGGATATATTGGTTCACCCTGTCCGCAAAATAATCCTTAGTTTTAGATTTTGGATTTTGGATTTTTACCAGCAAGTGTCCTGTCATTTTCAAATGCAGATATAGAGTTTTTCCACCTGACAGATCGATGAAAATATTCTTCCCGATCCGGCGCGCGCCCAAAATTTTCCGACCCGCGATTTCCTTTTTGAAAACCGCCAGCGTTTGTCCCTTGATGGCCCTGGGCCACTCACTCCAAAAATCGACGATGGTGTCGCCTTTGATTTTTTCATTCAGATCCGAGACGACCGTCTGGACTTCAGGCAATTCCGGCATAAATTCGATCTTAGGGAGATAATTAACGTTGTATCGAGTATAGTGATTTTTTTATAAAAAATAAAGCTCGTCTCCTATCCGAGCTATGTATGCCTATCTTTAACCGCTAAAAAAAATTCCCACCCGCACATAATCTTACGGCCGTAAGATTATGTGCGGACTAGATTACCCATCAAGGGAATATTCGGGCATTTTTAAAGGAGCTTGGCGGAATCCGCGCAAGCTCCTTCGTCCTCCTTTATTTTATAAAGGTGCAATCACTCGGAACACACAGACGCTCCGCACCTTCAATTCTAAACCTTCCATCGGGCGTGATGCGCGCAACCTCCTTCAGGCGCCCGGTGTTATTCATCCGGACGGTGCAACCTTCATAAAATCCCCTGGTCTTGATATCAGCCAGGCGATTCTTCGCGCACTTGACGGAACTCGCCCTTAGGCGGGCTCCATTGACGAACGACTGGGACAACACCAAGTCCCTGTCTGGCGACTTCTGGGGCCTGGCTGATTCCCGAGCCTTGCGCCAACAAATGTCATCTTGCGGCATAGTCAAACCTCCGCTAAAGTTATTCTTTTCGCCAAAAATTTGGCGACCTCTTTTAAAAAAACTGTCAGACTTAATCAAAAAATTCTAGCACGCATACGCTCGATTGTCAATCCAGCTGATGGCCACTTATTCCGGGTCGCATAAAGATTTTTTAAAAAACCGCCTGAGTACCCAATTCACGACTCTCAAGAAAAACCGGCCACTCATCAAAAAAAGGCGCCTGAAACGGCCCCTTCCGTATTGGATAAAAATTTATTCGGCGACTTTGTCCAACTGCCTGACCATCAAAAGACTGTCTTTCAAAGTGGTCGTTTCATCCCCTGCCTGTCCGGCCACCCTGAAACCGAGTTTTTCATACAGCCCTATCGCCTCTTTCTGACCCTTGCTGACTATCAGCTCAATCTGGGAGAATCGACCGTCTTTTTCCGCCTCTTGTATGATATTTCTCAATAGAGATTCTCCTACGCCCTTGCCTTGGAATTCTTTTTTGACATAGAGCTCCGAAATCATAACCGCCGCAGGAGCCTTTCTGAAAAATCCGCCCATACCGATCAG
>JAUXSI010000016.1 GCA_030679985.1 Candidatus Moraniibacteriota bacterium
TCCAGGTCTTCAGGCGAGATGGTCGGCATATGCTCGTGGTCATGTCCGCAACCGCAATGGTCGTCTTCGGCTGAGTCTTCATGGCAGTGTCCGCCGCAACATTCATGCGGGGTTTCCGCTGGCGCGTCTTTTTCCTCTTCGTGGTCGCATCCGCAACCGCAGGGGCTATTGTTTGTCATACTATTTTTTCTTAATGATAAAATCGTTGTTCTTGATATCTTCTACGATATAACCTAATTTGTCAATCGCTTCGCGCAGCTCGTCCGATTTTTGGAAATCCTTATCTTTCCGGGCAGCTTTCCTTTCCGCGGCCAGCCGTAATATTTCAGCCGGAATTTCAGCCGGAATTTCCAGCACCAGACCGAAAACTTTCATCGATGTCTCTAGCAGTTTTTTAATTTCTTCCGGATCGGCCAAATTATTGCCGTCCAGCGCCGTGTTGCCATCCTTGATCAGTTGGAAAATAACGGACAGGGCTTTGGGCGTATTTAAATCATCGTCCATCGCCGCTTCAAGATCCCTTTTGTAATTCGAGATATCAAAAATAGCGTTTCCGGCGCCAGTCGAATTGATTAGGCGTTGGTAAAAGTTGTTGATCGTAGCCAAATTGGCCTTGGCTTGATCCATCGCTTTCCAGGTGAAATTCAATTGGGTGCGGTGATGGGCGGAAAGCAGGAGTAGGCGCAGTTCCATCGGTGAATAGCCCTTGTCGCGGATATCTTCGAGCACGTAGAAGTTGTTTTTTGATTTGCTCATTTTGGCGCCATCGACTTTGAGATGGCGGGTGTGGACCCAATAGTTCACGAATTTGGCGCCGGTCGCGCATTCGGTCTGGGCGATTTCCGCTTCATGGTGAGGAAAAATATTGTCTTCGCCGCCGGTGTGGATATCCATCGTGTCGCCCAGATATTCCGTGCTCATCGCCGAACATTCGATGTGCCAGCCCGGATAGCCGACCGACCAGGGAGAATCCCAGCGCAACAGGTGTTCCTTGGGCGCCTTGAGCCAGAGGGCGAAATCCCAGGGATTTTTCTTGTCAGGATGCTCTTCCAGCCGTGCGCCGACTTGCAAATCTTCCAGGGTGTTGCCAGACAGCTTGCCATAGTCGGCAAATTTTGTGACATCGAAAAAAACGTTGCCATTGACCTCATAGGCGAAACCTTTTTCAATCAAGGTGGAAATGATGCGGATCATCTGGGGTACGTGGGAAGTGGCGCGCGGGAAGTAGTGGGCGGGCAGGATGTTCATCTCTTTTTCCGTGTTATGGAAATATTCCTCATAGAAGTCGGCAATTTCCGCCGGTGTCTTTTTTTCCCGCAGGGCTTTTTTCTCGATTTTGTCTTCGCCTGAATCACCCTGGGCCACGTCATCGGCGGTCAGATGTCCGACATCGGTGATGTTTTTTATCTGGCGGACTTCATAGCCGGAATATTCCAGATAACGCCGCAGGATGTCGGGCGTGGTGTAAGATCGGATATTGCCGAGATGGATGCGGTCATAGACCGTCGGCCCGCAGACATACATCGAAACCTTGCCGGGGTTGAGCGGCTTGAATTCTTCCTTCTGGCGGGTCAGGGTGTTGTAGAGTTTAAGCATCTCGTGGTAATTTTTAATTTTTAATTTTTAAATTTTATAAATAAATCTAAATTTTCAATTTTTAAACTGGTACTTTTCAAGAGTAGGTTTAAAAATTTTTAAATTAAGGCATTATTTGAAAATTACAAAATTAAAAATTAAAAATTTTATTTCAGATCCACTTCTTGACCTTGAATATGACGAAAGTGATGATGGCGATCAGGAACATCGCGCTGGTGTGGATCGCGAAAGCGTGCGGGCTCTTGCCGAAAGGGATGTCGGCGCTCATAGCTAGGATATTGGAATAGACGGTCATCGGCAGCATGACCGCGGAAAAGATAGTCAGGACTTTCATAGTCAGATCCAACTTGTTGGAAAGCAAGGAGTTGTTGGTGGCCTCTAGCGATTCGATGGTTTCCTTGGCGCTTTCCAGGGCGTTCCAGACCCGGATATTGGTGCCGATCAGATCTTGGAAATAGGGCCGGAGTTCGCGGTCGATCAATTTGTAGTCCCTTTGGATCAATGATTCCAGGACGGAGCGTTGCGGTTTCAGTGTCCGGCGGAAATTCAAGATGTCGCGTTTGACGATGGAAATCTCCAAAACCATATCTTTCTCGTTGCCGGCGAATATTTCAGTTTCGATCCGGTCCAGGTTCCTGGAGATATGGTCCAGTTTCGGAAAGCAGGATTCCAGGAGGATTTCGATCAGGAGCCGCAACAGGGCGGCCGGAGACCCTTCCATATGTTGGGCCCGTTTTTTCCGGTCGTTTTTCAACTCGGCGAAAAATTCAGTCAATTGCCAGATGTCTTCGTCGTGGGCGGTTATTAGGGCGTCTTCCGTTATGACGATGTCCAGTTCTCCCGGATAGGTTTTTTTCAAGTTGACATCGAAAAGCGGGACGTGGATGGTGAGAAAAAGGGCGTTGTCATATTCCGCCGCTTTCGGCCGCAAGGTCGGCGTGGAAAATTCCTCCACGACCAATGGATGCAGGTTGAATCTTTTCTGGATCTTTAGGATATCGTCGGCATTGGGTTCACGGATGTCGAACCAGGTGAATTTTCCGGATTTGAGTTGTTGCATAGATTGAAGGCTAGATTGTTATGTCGCTGCTATCATTCTACCAGAAAAAACCGTTTGACAAAAGGGTGGATTTGTATAAAAGTTATAATATGAAAAAAATCGCCTTGTCGCTTATCAGGATCTACCAAAAAACCATATCCCCGGACCATGGCGTCCTAAGCCGGTTTTCTCGCACCTTGGGTTGCCGTTTCCACCCGACCTGTTCGGAATATACCTATCAGGCCGTGGAACGCTTCGGAATCTTCAAAGGGATTTGGCTGGGATCGAAAAGGATTTCGCGCTGCCATCCTTGGAATGACGGGGGATTTGATCCAGTGCCGGAGAAAGACAGAAAAAAATAACATTTTTTATATTTACAGGACATTGACAACGGAACAAGGGCGCACGCGAGTGCAATTTTTTCAATACTATAAAAGTGGTGAGAAAATGAGCAATGAGAAAAGCAAGGGAATTGATGGGAAGCAGCATAGAGTGGCTGTTGTAAGATCCGGCAAAAAACCGGAAACAGCACCGAAAGAAACTTTTATCCAGGCTGATCCTGGAAAGATGGTGCAAATTTTCTGTTGTGCTCGTGGGGAAGAGCTGAAGAAGGGCGGATTCCCAGTGACTTATGCGAACTGCGTGGGCAATGTTTTTTCTCCGGAAGATCCGATCTGTCGAGATTGTGGGGCTTGTGAGCGCATAGGCAATATGTATGGCAGGGTGGGTTTTTCCTATTTGGAGACATTGTCTCTTGATGGGGTCGCACCTGCTTTTGTGTCTGCTTGATCTTTTCGAGTGTCGGTTCGGGGCCGCTGCGAATAATATTTTCGCAGCGGCCCTTCTTTGTTTATTTGACCTGATATTGGAAAGTGATAAAATTAAATTAGATTTGAAAAATAATATTTTTTAAATTTCGTTGTTCCATTTTTTGTTAGGGTAGATGTCTTTGATTAAATTTCCAAAATGAGGAGATTTGCTTATGGCAAAAATGAAAGGCGTTGTTAATCCAAGATGTGGAAACATTGAATGGTCATCTGCATGTGACAAGGCGCGCAAGAATGGAGGAAGACTGTGTCAGGATTGTCCTCTGACAAGAGGTAAGATGCAGGTTTCTTCAGCGGGGCCTGCATTGAAAAAAACACCGCCCAAAAGAGGGAGAAAAGGATCAGGGTTACGCGTGTAACTTCGATTCCTTCGGGATCATGGTTTTTATTTGGGATGCTCGGATTCTCGGGCATCCCAAGTTTGTTTTTATGGGCCATAAAACGCTTTAAAACATTGATTAGCACTCGGACTTGACGAGTGCTAAAAGATGCTATACAATAAAAATATGGATAAAAGGCAACAAGAAATTTTAGCGGCGATCATCGAGGAATATACTGATTCCGCGGTTCCGGTCGGCTCAAAAATCCTGGTGGAAAAATATGGATTCGATCTGAGTCCAGCCACTATCAGAAATGATATGGTCACCTTGGAAAAAGATGGTTTCCTATACCAACCCCACATCAGCGCCGGACGCATCCCGACTGACAAGGGCTACAAATATTTCGTCGAAGAGATAATGGGCGACGCGGAACTGTCCTTGGCGGACCAGAAAAAATTGCAAACCGAACTCTTGAAACTCAAAGCCCAGCATCAAAGGCTTTCCAGGACGACCGCAAAGCTTCTGTCCGGTATGAGCGGCAATTTGGCTATCAGCACGATGGAAAAAGAGTTTTCCGATTTCGGCATCCGCGAACGGTTGGAGAAGCCGGAGTTCCAGGAAGTGGATGAATTCTGCAAAATAGTGGAAGCTTTGGACTATATCGATGAGAATGTGGATTTTATTTTGAAAAATGTCAAAGAGGGTGAGACGAAAATTTTCATCGGCAAAGACAACCCGATCAAGGGGATAAATAATTGTTCGATGGTAGTTTCGCCGTACACGACCAAATCAGGCGACAGGGGCGTGCTGGCCATCATCGGTCCGAAAAGGATGAAATACGCTGAAAACAAGTCGCTGCTCAACTATGTCCGGAAACTTTTAAGCACGTCGGCTGTACTAGTGTTGATAATCGGCGGTATGTGATTTGGCGGCAAATGATATGGGGCAAATAATTCATAATTGCAAATATATGCCAAACAAAGATAAAAAAGATTTTAGTGATAAATTAGAACAAGAAGATAGGTTTGAGGAAAAAGAAGCGGAACAAGAAGCGGCTGAGGAAATCGAGCAGGAGGCTGCTGCACCGCAGGAAGAAGACGCGACGGAGGCTGGGGGAGCCGATGAGCCGATGAGCAAGGAAGATGAATATCTCGATGGCTGGAAAAGGTGCCAAGCGGACTTTGAAAACTACAAGAAGCGCCAAGCGGAATCGCAAAAGGACTTGATCCGCTATTCCACCCAAAACATCGTTTTGCAAATCCTGCCGGTAATCGATAATTTCCATTCGGCGACCGGGCATATCCCTGAAAAACAGAAAGAGGATCCGTGGGTGACAGGCATAATGTATATCCAAAAACAGCTCGAGCAAGTTTTGACTGACAATGGCGTGACGGAAATGGAAACCAAGGTCGGTGACAATTTCGATCCGGCTCGGCATGAAGCGGTCGAGGATAGGGAATGCAAATCCTGCAAAAGCAAGGACTACAAATTCCAAAACAAGATCAAAAGGATAGTGGCGCGCGGCTATCGGATGGGGGACAAGGTGGTACGGCCGGCCAGGGTGATAGTTGAATAAATTTTTAATTCCCAATTTTTATTTTTTTTAGCCTCGGGCTAAAAAAATTACAAAAATTATAAAATTAAAAATTTGAGCAGTGTTTGATGGATAGTAATAATAAAGACAATCGAATTTTTGTATATTAAGTAACCTAGAAGGAGGTGAACATATATGCCAAGAGGATTGATAAATTGGTCTCCGAATTTCCCATTCCGGGATTTCGACAAAATTTTTGAGGAAGGCGCTTGGAGTGGAACCGATTTCACTCCAGCGATGGACATCTATCAGGACAATGATAATGTGATCGTCGAAACTCCGCTGCCGGGCGTCGATCCGGACAAGGTGGATATCACGATCGAGAACGACGTCCTGACGATTTCCGGACACGCCACGGATGAGAAGGAAGTGAAGCGGGAAGACTATTATCGCAAAGAAGTCAGAAGAGGCAGTTTCTCGCGCTCAGTCATCCTGCCGATGGGCGTCAAGGCTGATGCCGCCGAGGCCCACAGCGAAAAAGGGGTGCTGAAAATCGTTATTCCGAAAGCCGAGGAAGCTAAGCCGAAAAAAATAGCCGTAAAGATCAAATAGATGGTTCATTCTTATGTTGCCTGATGCTAATCAGGCAACAGATAGAGTGGATGATCGTTCGTTGAAATAAAAAAAAGCCCGGACGAACTCAAGAAGCGAGTTGTCCGGGGTTGGGGTGGCGGAGAATAAGATTTCTTTACAGCGCGCCACCGTGCTGTAAAAAATTTGCAATCTGGCCATAACTGCGGCCGAATTGCAAAAATGCTACGCGGACATCGTCCGTGTCCACACCGAGGCGGTGTGCGACCAGGGCGATATATATTTCGTCGTTTACTGGTTTCATTCTTACCTCCTTAAGGTAAAAAAAATTGATAAAAAGACAAAAACAACTAATCAGAACATAGCAGAAAACCCCGATTTTGTCAACTGTTTATCCTTCCAGCTCCCAAAGCGATTTGGGGATTGGAATAAATAACCAGTAATAAATTAATCGGATCGCGGCTTCAAAAAAACTTTGCCTGTCTGCAGAAAGCAAAGG
>JAUXSI010000054.1 GCA_030679985.1 Candidatus Moraniibacteriota bacterium
CATTAATAAATTTCTAAAAACCGTATGGCAAAAATCAAAAACAAAAGGGGGGCGAAGAAAGTCGGGGGGAAAAAGAAGGAAGTGAAAAAAGGCGTGGCTGGGAAACCGGTCGCGAAGGAAAAAACCGTCAAGAAAACGGAAACGGCTATGAGGGTGATCAAGCGGAGCGGGAAAGTCGTGGCTTTCGACCAGGGCAAGGTCGCCAAGGCGGTCGGCAAGGCTTTTGCGGCCACCGGTGAAGGGAGCGAGGCGGATGCCAAGAAGGTCGCCGCCAAGGTCGCCCAGCTTTTGCGCAAGGGTTACAAAAAAGGCTATGTTCCCGGCGTGGAGGAAGTGCAGGACTTGGTGGAAAGGGTGTTGATGATTCTGGATTTTGATGAGACAGCCAAATCTTATATCCTATACCGTGAACAGCACCGGAAAATCCGTGAAACGGAGGAGTCATTGAGAGATGCGGTGGATCTGGTGGATAAGTATATCCAGGAAATCGACTGGAAGGTCAAGGAGAATGCTAATATGGCTTATTCGCTCCAGGGCCTCAACAATTATATCGCGTCGATCGTCAGCTCCAATTATTGGATGAACCGCGTTTACACCAAAGATATCCGCGAAGCGCACGAGGGCGGGGACATCCATATGCATGATTTGCAGTTGGTGGCGGCCTATTGTTGCGGCTGGGATTTGCAGGATCTGATCCGCCGGGGATTCACGGGCGTGGCTGGCAAAGTGGCGTGCAAGCCGGCAAAACATTTCGGCTCGATTTTGGGACAGATGGTGAATTTCATCTACACCTTGCAAGGAGAGGTAGCCGGCGCGCAGGCTTTTTCCAATTTCGATACGCTATTGGCCCCGTTCGTGCGCTACGACAAATTGAGCTATGCCAAAGTGAAACAAGAAATCCAATCCTTTGTATTTAATATGAACGTCTCAACCCGGGTCGGATTCCAAACGCCCTTTTCCAATATAACGATGGATATCGTAGCGCCGAAAAATATCGCCAAAGAAGCGGTGATCATCGGCGGCGTGCCGCAGAAAGAAACTTACGGCGATTTCCAGGAAGAGATGAATCTGATCAATCGGGCTTTCGCCGAAGTGATGACGGAAGGGGACGCCAGCGGCCGGATATTCACTTTTCCGATCCCGACCTACAATATCGACAAGAATTTCAATTGGGACGACAAGCGGTTCAACGCGATTTGGGAGATGACGGCCAAATACGGCATCCCGTATTTCGCTAATTTCATCAACTCCGATATGGATCCGGATGATGCGCGCAGTATGTGCTGCCGGCTGAGATTGGACAATCGGGAATTGAGGAAGCGGGGCGGCGGGCTGTTCGGCGCCAATCCGTTGACGGGCTCGATCGGGGTGGTGACGATAAATATGCCACGCCTGGGTTATGTCTCGAATAACAAGAAAGAATTTTACCAGAAACTCGACCGCTTGATGGACATCGCCAAAGACAGCTTGGAAACCAAGCGGAAATTAGTGGAGGGTCTGACGGAAAAGGGTTTGTATCCGTATACGAAATTCTATCTGGACGCCATCAAGATGCGGCGGGGGGAATATTGGGCGAACCATTTCTCCACCATCGGCTTGATCGGGATGAATGAAGCGCTGCTTAATCTGATCGGCAAAGATATTACCACCAAAGAAGGGCAGAAATTCGCGGAAGAAGTCCTAGTGCATATGCGCAACCGGATGATAAAATACCAGACTGAGACGGGCAATATGTACAATCTGGAGGCGACGCCGGGGGAAGGCACCTCTTATCGCTTGGCTAGGATGGACAAAAAGAAATTCGGCTCGGATATGATCTTCGCCAATGACCAGGCCGTGAAAGAGAAAGGCGCCGAGCCGTATTATACCAATTCTTCCCAGCTGCCGGTCTATTTCACCGAGGATATTTTTGAAGCGTTGGATCTGCAGGAAAACATCCAGACCAAATATACCGGCGGTACGGTGCTTCATGGGTTTTTAGGGGAGCGGGTGATGGACATCGAAACGACCAGGAACTTGGTGCGTAAGATCGCGGAGAACTATTCCTTGCCGTATTTCACCCTGACGCCGACCTTCAGCATCTGCCCGGTGCACGGATATCTCAACGGCGAACAAACCAATTGTCCCAAGTGCATAGCGGAACAAAGCGAAAAGGGATATTTGAAAGCGGTCCCGGCCAAGGTTGAAAAATAATTTTTTTCAATATAAAAACTAAAAAACTAAATGTATTTTGATCCGGAGTCGCTACAGGACGCCGGGCCAAAAGCGAAAAAAGATGGAGAAATACATCTGCCACGATTGCGGGAGGACAATCGAACACGACGAAGAATATATGCCCTATAAGGTGGGAGCCGATATCTATATGAAATGCAAGGCTTGCCACCAAACCGATCCGGTTCTGAGGAATTTCCAGAAAGCCGAGGTGTATTCGCGCGTAGTCGGCTATATCCGCCCGGTCACCCAGTGGAACAAGGGCAAACAGGCTGAATTCGGGGATAGGACGGAGTTCGTGGTGAGCGAGGCGGCTTGCGGGTGCTAGATAAATTGGAAAAGATAGCGGGGCGACTTTGATTTTTAAATCAAGGTCGCCCTAGTTAGTAAAAACAATTTTTAATTTTTTAATTTTTAAATAATTTCTTAAATCTAAATTTTTAAACCAATACTTGTTTTTTCGAAAGTTTAGAAATTAAAAAATTGAGATTTATTTATAAAATTAAAAATTCAAAAATTAAAAATTTGATTATGATATTAGGCGGTTTCCAAAAATTGACGCTCCTGGATTATCCTGGCAAGATCGCCGCGACGGTTTTCACGGTGGGTTGCAGTTTCCGCTGCCCGTTTTGTCACAATCCGGAACTGGTGGATTTGCGTTTGGCGCATAACGAGGAATCGGAAAAGGAATTTTTTGAATTTCTGGCCAAGCGCAAAGGCAAGCTGGAAGGAATTTGCATCACGGGCGGAGAGCCGACCATCCAGCCGGACATCATCGAATTCATAAAAAAAATAAAAAAAGAAGGTTTCTTGGTGAAACTTGATTCCAACGGTACGCGGCCGGATGTTTTGAAAAAATTATTCGATCAAGGCTTGCTGGATTATGTCGCGATGGACATCAAGAGCAGTTTGGATAATTATGACAAAGTGACCGGCTCCAAGGTGGATAAGGACCGCATACGGATAAGCGTGAACCTCATAATGAACAGCGGAATACCGTATGAATTCCGCACGACCGCGGTGCCTGGATTGCATACGGAAGAAGACTTTGATGAAATAGCCAAATGGATTTCCGGCGCTCGGAATTATTATCTGCAGGAATACCGTGAAGAACAGAAGATTCTTGATCCCAGTCTGAAATTAAAAACCAAAGGCCGGAAAATCGACCTGGAAAAGATCCAAAAGAAGATTGGAAAAAACTTCGGGAGAATGGGCATAAGAAGATAGGCGCTTTCGGAAAGGCTGGCGGATTATTGTATCATATGCATCTAAAATTATGGCAGGAAGAATGAAATTTTTAGGGATGGCATTGTCTATGGTTTTTCTGATCGCAGGCGGGCTTTGGGCGGTCCTAATGATGTCGCATCCGGGTGAGAAAGTTTTTGAATTCGTCCAGGACGGTTCCGGGCATTGGAAAATCAAATTCGGGAAAACGGAAGAGGCTTTTTTGAAAAACGTCGCGAAAAAAACCGGCGGAATCATCTACCGGGAAGCGGCGGAGCACAATCCTGAAGGTGATTTTTTGCCTGACGGGGTCGATGACGCGATAAAGGAGGAAATTAAAAACAGGACAAGCCAAAACTTATGAGAATCTATGTCAAAGTCTCACCCCGTTCGTCTAAAAACGAGGTGATAAAAACCGCCGAAGGGGAGTATAAGGTGCGGTTGACTGCTCCGCCGGTCGATGGCGAGGCCAACGCTATGCTGGTGAAAATCTTGGCGGAGCATTTCGGCGTGTCCAAAAGCTCGGTGGCTGTCATCGGCGGGAAGTCGGCCCGGACCAAGATAATCGAGATAAAATAAGCCCGTAATTGCTGGAAATTTAGGGGGCTTTACAAATTTTCCAAGCCGGGTATAATAGGGATATGGAGAAAAGTTTTTTCGAAATGAATAATCAACAACAACAAAACTGGCTAATAAGGCAGCTCGTTTTCTGATTATTTTTTTTCGAAGATAAAATAGAAATCGGCTGTCGGGCCGGTTTTTTTGTTTTTAAAACAGAAGGAGGGGCTATGAAAAAAGCTACGGTCGCGGTAAGTGGAAAAAAGGCAGCGGAAAAAAAGGAAAAAGGTAAAAAGCCAGCAAGTAGAGAAAAGGCCACAATTGCAGAGAAATATTTCTCTAAATATGGCGTTTTGCCGATTGACTTTATGGACGCGTGTCGAGTGGAATTACCCTTTTGACCAAGAACTCTTGGCAAAGGGCGGAACAGCTCCGGTATCTAGTATGATACCCGGGCTGTTTTTTTATCTGTTATAATCAAGAAATGGATAAGGCTAAAATATTTCTTCGGCTAGCGCTGGGTTTTATCGGGG
Organism: Candidatus Moraniibacteriota bacterium; assembly: GCA_030679985.1. Lineage (GTDB taxonomy): Bacteria > Patescibacteriota > Minisyncoccia > Moranbacterales > UBA2206 > JAUXSK01. Next base: position 4,527 of record JAUXSI010000054.1, read on the forward strand.
GGATTTTTGGCGTTTCTTTCTGCTATCCGCGGAGGGTGGACAGTTTATATTTTTTCACGATCCTCGTTTTCTCTTTGATTTCGCTATTTGTTTTTTATAAAAACAAAAAAGTTTATGTAGCGGTTTTTACGCTCTTTTTTTTCCTGTCCGGGAGCTGGCTGACGAGCGCCCGGCTGGAAAGGATGTCCGCTTTGGACGCCGCGGGCAGGAATTTTTCTGGCGAAGTCTTGGTCATAAAAGAGCCGGAAATAAAAAACCGGATGCAGAAAATAACCGTGGAAGACGGCAGTGGGGATATGAAATTGCTGGTAGCGGCCAACGCTTACGCGGCCTATGGCTATGGCGATAGATTGAAACTGGATTGCGTCTTGGAGATCCCGGAAAACAAGGACGGCTTCGACTACCGGATGTATCTGGCCAAAGACTCCATTTTCTATTTATGCAAAAGTCCGAAAATCGAATTGCTGGAAAGTGGCCGGGGGAATCGGGCCTATGGCGCAATTTTGAAAATAAAAAAAGAATTGCAGGAGAAAATCGCCGCTTTGTTGCCGGCGCCCCAATCCGGACTGCTGACCGGACTGATCCTAGGCGGGGACGATGAATTGTCGGAAAACGTCCAAACGGATTTTTCCAGGACCGGACTCACGCATATCGTGGCGGTGTCGGGCTATAACGTGACGATCGTGGCGGAATATCTGATGTTGTTGGGGATTTTTTTAGGTCTGTGGCGCAAGCAGGCTTTCTGGTTCGCGCTCGGCGGGATTTTTCTGTTCGTGGTGCTGACCGGCTTTCCGGCCAGCGCGGTGCGGGCCGGCGTGATGGGCTCGCTTATTTTGTGGGCGATGAAAAACGGCCGCCTGGCCAACGCGCAAAATTCGATCCTGTTCGCGGCGGCGGCGATGCTCCTGTGGAACCCGCTGCTTTTGCGGTGGGACGTGGGTTTTCAACTGTCGTTCTTGGCGACGCTCGGCATCGTCTATTTCTATCCGCTGATCGAAAAATATTCCATTAAAAAACAAGGCATTTCATTTTTCAACGAAATTTTGTTCCTGACTCTGAGCGCGCAGATTTTCGTCCTGCCGATCCTGCTCAATGATTTCCAACAGCTTTCCGTCATAGCTCCGCTGGCCAACCTGCTGGTCCTGCCGGTCATTCCGCTGGCGATGCTGCTAGGTTTCCTGATGGTCGTTTGTGCGTTTATTTTTCCGCCTCTGGCGACTATCCTGGCCTGGCTGGTCTTTTTGCCGCTCAAATATGTGACGATGGCCGTCGGGTTTATGTCCGGTTTGAAATCCGCTTCGGTGGAAGTCTTGGATTTTTCTTGGGGATGGGTGGTGGGGTGGTATATGCTCTTGGCAGGGCTTGTGTTTTTTTCAAAGCGGACTAGGCAAACGCGCAATGATCCGGATTTTTTAATGGAAAGCGTTTCAGAAAAAAATAAGGAAGCGCCATTTTAACACCGCTTGTTTTTCCTAACGGAAAAACCCACCACGCCATTTTTCTTTTCCCAAAAGAAAAGTGGCAAAAAAGAAAAAGGCCGCACGGCTGCATACCAAGACAAATTTTCAATTTATTCGCTAAAAAATACCGGTTGCCCCGCGGCGGACCGGTATTTTTTTTACGCTCATAAATCTCAATTTGTAGCTTGGTATTCCGCTAGTGCGGGAATAATTTTAAAATTAGAAAAAATCCGCACCTTGGCGCAGTGCGTTTCTAAATTCCAGCGCGGGAGCGTTAAGAAATTTTTACGCCTCTATGGCCGCATTAAAAATTTTAGCGACCAAACTAGGAATTTAGACAGCACAAG
>JAUXSI010000012.1 GCA_030679985.1 Candidatus Moraniibacteriota bacterium
GGCCAGGTTCGACGGCGTCAAATATGGGATGCGGGCGGTTGATCACAAAAATACGGTTCTGGATTTCGAGCCGGAAAACCGGACATTGATCGAGACTTATCTGGATTCCCGGCGGTACGGTTTGGGTGCGGAAACGAAAAGGCGGATAATGCTCGGCACTTACGCGCTTTCCTCCGGTTATTATGACGCCTATTATTTGCGCGCGCAGAAAGTGCGGACGCTGATCAAGAAAGATTTTGAAAAAGCTTTTGAGAAGGTCGATTTGATTTTGACGCCGACCACGCCGAGCCCGGCTTTCAAATTCGGCGAGAAATCGGCTGATCCGATCGAGATGTATTTGGAAGACGTTTTCACCATTACCGCGAACATCGTCGGGGTGCCGGCCATCAGCGTGCCTGGTCCGCTCGTGGAGGTCGATGGCAAGCCATTGCCGCAAGGATTCCAATTGTCCGCGAAGTGGTTCGATGAGGAAAATCTGTTGCGCGCCGCGCATGCCTATGAAATAAATTAGCTAAGCCGACCCCGGCCGGATAAACCGCTATAAGGCGGATCCGGCGGGATGGATAAACAATGGATCTGCAATCGATCATCATTCTGCTATATACCGATATAATCCGCTTCTATCATTCAGGCTTATTCTTGGTGTTAAAAATCCTACTAGGTATCTATACTCTGGTTTTGTTCATCGATATCGTCCTGCTTTTGGTCCAGAGGGGTATCCGCGGCAATATGCGGGAAATGTTCACGGGTATGGATGTGCCGGTGGAAATCACCAGCAAAAAGAAAAAAATGAAGGAAAAATGGGGCAAAATCAGGCGGCGGTTGGATAGTCCGAACGAAACGGAATATAAAGTGGCGATTATCGAGGCGGATGAAATCATCGATGCCTTGGTAGCCGGCTTGGGTTATGCGGGAAAAAATTTCAGCGAACGCCTGGATAATATCCCGGACACGCAAATCGCCAATATCGAAGGGATGCGGCAAGCCCATGAGGTGCGCAACCGGATCATCCACGATGATAAATTCACGCTCAGCCGGGAAGACGCGGATATCGCCCTGGGCCAATACGAGGAACTTCTGAGGCATTTCCAAGTGATAGATTGACATTCGGGAGCCGTTTGATTATAATGACAAATAGTTTATGAACCGCCCTAAAGCGGATAGGGAGTCGTATTGGAAGTCAGGATGCGGCAAAGAGCGATTGAAAATTATAGCGGGGTGGAGCAATGGCAGCTCGCGTGGCTCATAACCATGAGGTTGCAGGTTCGAATCCTGCCCCCGCAACAAATAAGACTGGACAACAGACCTTAAAATGAAAAGATAGGGTGTGGAGCAATGGCAGCTCGCGTGGCTCACCTGCCTGCCGGCAGGCAGGTAACCATGAGGTTGTAGGTTCGAATCCTGCCCCCGCACCAAGACGGATCAAATATTTTTTTTTGATTTTTAATTTTTGATATTTAATATGATTTGGCAGGGTAGCTCAGTTGGTTAGAGCACAGCACTCATAACGCTGAGGTCATGGGTTCGAATCTCATCCCTGCTACGAGAAATAAAATTCTAAATACTAATATCGAAATCCTAAACAATATCAAAATTCGAATAATCAAAGTTCAAAAAAGTTTTGGATTTATGATTTTGAAAATTGGAATTTATTTGGAATTTGGAGTTTTGGATTTAGAATTTAAAATATTGGGGGCGTAGCTCAGTTGGTTAGAGCGACTGCCTGTCACGCAGTAGGTCACCGGTTCGAGTCCGGCCGTCCCCGCAGATGAAACAAGACTTTTAGTAAGTCTTGTTTTTTTGTTGAGAAGGTATATAGGGGCTAATGTGGTATTATAAGAAAATAACAAGTAAGGAGATAATTATAATGGAAAAATTTTCAATGAATAATTTTGGTAATGTTATAGAACAAAAAAGTAAAAAAAATGAAAAAGATATTTTTGAAAGAGTATCAATTCATTCACAGGAATTTGATAAGGAAATTTTAGCGAAGCCTGATGTTTCTAGCGAAGAAGTTCGTGAGGCATGGCAGATTAGGGAGTGGAAAATTGGAGATACTGTGATTAGGGCTATTGGAGTGGCACATGTTCCAGAAACATTCCTTGAATTCAGGCAGGAAATCGAAAATGTTATTAAGGAAAGTGATGTTGTGGTGAATGAATTCGCGCCAGAAGCACTTGGATTTTATGATAAAGAGTCCGCTTCTAAATTGCAGTCTATTAAATCAACATTTAATGAGAATTATAATTTAGAGCAATTACGACAAGCCTATTTAAAATATGAACGCCAATATAATCTTGGTCTTTTTCATCATGAAATTGAGCTACTCGCTGCAAAATATGGCAAGGATATGGCACTTGCAGATCTTTCCTTAAGCATGGACGTCGAATCTTTTCTTAAAGACGATACTTTATATGCTCGTGGCGCAGAACAAATTGAGAGGAAAAAAGCCTTATATAAAAAAGGGGGTTTGGAAGTTGGCACTTTTCTGTTATCGGTAGCTAGTTTTATAAATTTTGTTGAAGAGTTAAAACAACCGGTAGCTATGATGTCAAGAAGAAAATTTATTAAAAACGGGTTGATAGTCGGAGCATCTTTGGCTTTGGCAGGACTTCCTTCGAAAATTGTTAAAATACCACAAAAGACATCTGCTAATAAAGAAACAGAGATAGATGATAAAAAAAAATATACGCAACTAGTGTTATTGCGTGATCCAAAGCTTGCTGATTCATTAATAAAATTGGCTGAGATGGGCTATAAGAAGGTTGCATTTATATATGGAGTTGGTCACCTAGATGGAGTGGAGAAATATATTAATAATCCAGAATTGGCCAGTATGGAGCTAAATGATAATGAGGATATCATTAATCGAAATAATCCAAATGCTTTTCGTATCTATAAATTATCTCCAGGTAATAATACCTCTGGGAGATTTGTAGCTTCGGAAAAAATGATTTGGAAACCAATAGCTAAATAATATTCAGGCTTTGTTTGGTTGATATGTTTTCTCTAATCCCAATCTGAAATATATGTTTTTTCTGTATGATTGGCAGTGGGAATGCCTGGCTGGTCTTATAGCTTCGAAACATAATAACACCCTTTATAATTTTGGAAAAAGGTTATAACCTCGTTCACTACGTCCCGCCAATGAACGAGATTATAAAGTGCCACTATAGGCACTTTTTGTTTTTCTGATATATAATATATTTATCAAAATAAATTAAAACAAAAATGAGTAAAATTGATAACAAAAAAATTCCAACAATTCTGGGAACAAGCATAATTGTGATTATTGCAATCACGGTTGGTGTGTTTGTGTGGAAATATGAAAAAATGAAAATCCAAGAAGATGTGCAGGTTGAAGGTAAGGCCGTAGAGCTTGTAAAGTTAGGGAAAAAAAATAATTCTAATAATCAAACTGAAAAATACCCCATCAAAGAACCACAACTGAAATTAGATGAGCAAAAAAAAGATTGTTCTGATCAAAAAATAATAAGAATTTGTATGAAAGGCATGCCTGTTGATGGTACTGATCCGAAATGTATTCCAAATGAATGCGTCGAAACATTCAATGGTAAAGAAACTCATTACTACAGTCCATTTATTAAAAAAGACAAGAGAATATACATAGAGAATAGATATGAAAATAAGTTGCTATTAATTGATGGTGCTGATTATAAAACATTTCAACCATTAGGAACTTGCGCCTCGATGGAGATGTCGGCAGTTTATTATTCAAAAGACAAAAATAATATTTATGTGGGTCATAAGAGAATGGAAAACATTGATTATAAATCATTTAAATATCTTGGTTCATTTAGCAATGGATATGGCATGCCATATTCTGTTTCAATATCAAAAGACAAAGATCACATTTACTTTTCATGCGGAACGATCATTGATTCAATAGATAGAGATTCTTTTAAAATTGTAGGCAATGGATATTCAAAAGATAAAAAAAGCGCTTATTATTTAGATCATATAATTAAAAATTCAGATGTAAAAACCTTTGAAGCTATTAACTATGTTAAGGATAGTAGGGTGTATGGAAATTTTGCTATAGACAAAAAAACACTATATTTTGAAGGTTTAATTGTTAGAGATATTGATCCACTTCTTTGTAAAAAGAAGGGTCTGCAAAAGTGTTTGTCTGACAGCTGGCTTGATCTAGTTGATAATTCAAGTGGAGGAGAAAGATTTAAGGGCGCTATGTATTAATATAGTTATAATTTTGGCACATAATAATAGCCCTTGTATTCTTGGAAAAAAGTTATAACCTCGTTCACTACGTCCCGCAAACACAGAAAACAGCCTATGGGGGCTGTTTTTTTTGTATAGTGATATTGACAAGAGAGTATTTTATAGGTAGTATGCTATATCACATTAACAAACAATCGTAATTAACAAATTGGCGATTTATAAAATCAATTAAAGACCGGGAGGGAAGGAAATGGTTTTTAAAAACAAGCAGTTGGGTATGGGGGATTATGTCGCATTCCAAACATCTTCAGTACCACTTCCTGAAGTACAGGCTGTGGTAATTCGAGTGGAAGATGGCATGCTGGAAGTTTTGAGTACGCTTCTGATACCTTTCCAACACGATGGGAGATTTTCCGAAGATGAGGTGGCTAGGATAGAGGTTGTTTATCCTGCTGAAGTTGCCATACCGAAAGAGTCCAGAGGAAAAGGATTTTCTAAAAATCAATATGTTTCTGTTCGTTTCAAGGATGGATCAGTGTGTCATGGTCGTGTCGTGGCCGCGTTTGACGGTCTTGTCGTAGCGCGCAGAGAAGATGGTGAACTCGTAACTGCCGGTTCAAGCTTTTTTGAAGAAATCCCGAAATGGAGACAAATTGATTCTAAGATGATGCTGGACATTGGAACTATCGGTAAGTTGATAAGGAAAATAGTTTTCGCTAAGGGCGATATCGGTAAATTCTATGTTATGGCTGCTGATGGGAGGAGTGGCAAGGTCATGACACTTGATGAAATGTATGCTCTGGAGGTTGATGAAATTGGCGGCTGGTATAAAATTAGACAGCTTGATGTGCCGCCTCAATAGGCATTGGGTACGGATAATCAAATCCACACATGCTAATTCCGAGCCGTATGTCATAGGATTTATTTCTATGGGATGCGGCTCTTTTTATTTTCTAAAATAATATCAAAGTCTCGGTACATAATAATAGCCCTTGTATTCTTGGAAAAAAGTTATAACCTCGTTCACTGCTTCCCGCATAACGCTTTTAGCAGGCAACTTGATGCCTGTTTTTGCTTTTTTCTGGCGCATATTTACAAGGCGGATTAACTGTGTTAGGATGGAATATCGTAAGAACCTTTACGATACGGGACGAGTTTTTTTAAATAATTTCTAGGGAAAGGAGTTTTTATGGGGGAGAATTCGGAAGAAAATCTGTTTTCTGGCCGTTCTGCGTCCTTGGAAGAAATCTCGAGGATATGGGATGGCGCACTATTAGAAAACAAAAGACATTTCCTGAGGGCGATCTTGGAAACGTTCTCAGACGCCAGAGTTTCCGATGATGGCCAGCGGATCGGGCTGGTTGAATTCGGCCAGTTGGCCAAAGACGATTTTTGCCAGATGCCTAAAAACATCGCAGGCTATATCGCTATGGCCTACGACTCGGACAGGAAGATTTTTAATTGCGGCCAAGCCAAAAAAGCGACCGGAATAATCACTGGTTGATACTGCGCGCCGCTAAGGCTCTGGGGATGCTTCTATCCCCAGGGCCTTGTTTTTTTGCCTTGTTTGAGCCTTTGCCAAAATGTCCAAAATCGTCTATAATCAGAGAATGGAATAGGGAGGCGGGATTTTCCTGTCAGTGTCCTGTTTCGGGATAAAATAAAAAAACAATGACACTCCGAGCTTACATCTGGGGAATGCGACTGGTAACCCTTCTGTCGCTGGCGGCTTTTGTTTTCGTGGTTAGGTTCGTCGATCCCGATTCGGCCGGTTTGGCCGGCAAGCTCCTTTTTTATCTCAGCCTTTTTTTCGTCGGAAGCGGGATTTTCAACCTGGTCTTGTTGCGGTTGCGCAAAAGATCGTTGAACGCGGAAACCGCCTCCGCCAGTATCGGTTTGAGTTTCCGCCAAGGCATATTGCTTTCGCTGTTCACCATCGGCCTCCTGGTCCTGCAAAGTTTCCGTATGTTGGTCTGGTGGGACGGGTTGTTGTTGTTCGGGGGAATATTTCTTGTTGAATTGTATTTTGTGTCTAAGAGTTAGTTCGGTGAATTTAAATATAATTAAATTTTTAATTTCCAATTTTTAATTTTGTAAATAAGTCTAAATTTTTAATTTTTTAAACTTCCAAGAAAGGGTTGGTTTAAAATTTTTTTGTAAAATCATTATGGCAACTGAAAAAGAAACGAAGAATAAAGGAAATGGTGAATATACCGCCAAATCGATCCAAGTTTTGGAAGGATTGGAACCGGTGCGGAAGCGTCCCGGAATGTATATCGGCGGGACTTCTACGGAAGGTCTGCATCATTTGGTTTGGGAAGTCGTCAATAACTGCATCGATGAAGCGATGGCCGGCTATGGCAAAGACATCATTATCAAACTGATGCCGGACAATCTGGTGGAAATTTCCGACGACGGCCGCGGCATCCCGGTGGAGAAGCATCCACAGACCAAAAAATCGACACTGGAAACTGTCTTGACGGTTTTGCATGCCGGAGGAAAATTCGGCGGCAATGGTTACAAGATTTCCGGCGGTCTGCATGGCGTGGGCGTGTCGGTGGTCAACGCTTTGTCGGTTTGGACCAAAGCTGAAGTGCGGCGCGATGGTAAAATCTATGCGATGGAATTCGAGCGCGGAGTGCCGAAAACCAAGGAACCGAAAGTGACCGGCAAGTCCGACAAGACCGGAACGACCATTTCTTTCCAAGCCGATCCGCAAATTTTTCCGGAAATAAAGTATAGTTTTGAAAAGATTCTGGGCTATGTGCGGCAGCAGGCTTTTTTGACCAAAGGCATCACCATCAAAGTCTATGACACCCGCGAAGCCGGCAAAGAACGTGCCTATGGGTTTTTGTTCGACGGCGGACTGGTGTCTTTCATCAAGTTTTTGAACCGCGGCAAAGAAATCAAAAACGAACTGCCATTCTATGTGGAAAAGACCGATGATAAAACCGATACGGTCGTGGAATTGGCGATGCAATATACCGATAGTTATAAAGAACATGTTTTTTCTTTCGCTAATAACATCTTCACGCCGGAAGGCGGAATGCATGAAATCGGTTTCCGCACGGCGCTGACGAGAGTCATCAATGCCTACGCGCGCAAGAACAATATTCTGCGTGAGAAAGACGAGAATCTGACGGCGGAAGATCTGCAGGAAGGTTTGACGGCGGTCATCAGCGTGAAGTTGCGCAATCCGCAATTCGAAGGTCAGACCAAGGCCAAATTAGGCAACGGGGAAATCCGCGGCATAGTTTCCAGCGTGACAGCCGAAGCTTTGGCGGACTATTTGGAAGCGCATCCGAACAACGCCAAGGCGATCATCGGTAAATGTATGCTGACTTGCAAAGCCCGGATCGCGGCGCGCGCGGCCAAAGACGCGGTAATCCGCAAAGGCGCCTTGGAAGGGATGACATTGCCCGGGAAGCTGGCCGACTGTTCTTCGCGTAATCCGGCGGAAAGTGAACTGTATATCGTAGAGGGAGACTCCGCGGGCGGTTCAGCTAAGCAAGGACGCGACCGGAAATTCCAGGCGATCTTGCCTCTTCGTGGAAAATTGGTGAACGTGGAAAAGACTACGCTTGATAAAGTCGTCAAATCTGACACTTTGAAGCCGATCATTATCGCTTTGGGTGCCGGCATCGGCGAGAGTTTCAATATTGAAAAATTGCGTTACCACCGGATCATCATAATGGCCGATGCCGACGTCGACGGTTCGCATATCCGTACTTTGCTTCTGACTTTTTTCTACCGCTACTATGAGCCATTGATCAGGAGTGGATTCATCTACATCGCGCAACCGCCGCTCTACCGCATCCAAAAAGGCAAGGATGTGCAATATGTCTATACGGAAGAAGAAAAGAACGTCGCGGTGGAGAAAATAAAAGCTACAGTAGCTAAGACGAAAAAAACCAAGGTGGACGAGGAAGCGGCGCGCGCGGCATTGGTCGCAGTGAGGGATGAGATGGAAATGGAAACCGATGAGGAAGAAGAGCGGCCGACCGAAGAAAAAATGCTAGGTATCAACATCCAGCGGTACAAAGGTCTCGGAGAGATGAATCCGGAACAGTTGTGGGAAACCACGATGGATCCGGGCAACCGCCTGATGCTGCAGGTTACCATCGAGGACGCCGAGTCGGCGGACAAGATGTTCGATGTCTTGATGGGTTCGGAAGTCGAACCGCGCCGGAGATTCATCCAGACCCATGCCAAGAGCGTAAAAAATTTGGACGTATAGGAAATAGGAAGACGCGCCAGCAAGGCGCGTCTTTTTTTCGGACATCATATTGTCCGCGCGGGATTTAGGTGGTATAATCAAGCCATGAAAAAAACAAAAAACCAAAGGATATTTCTTCTGATATTTTTTCTCTTGCTGCCATTTTTCGCGCGGGCGATGAGCAGCAGCAATTATTCCATCGATTCGGACGTGATCGGATCTTTCGGCGATCAAAGTTCGTCAGATAATTTTTCCATAACCGATACGGGCGGCGAAGTGGGTACGGGCGGATCGGCTAGCGCGACGTATGAAATCTTGGCCGGTTTTTGGTCGAGCCTTTCGGGCGGCACCATCTCGATGGCTTGTCCGGACAACGTGACGATGGGTCCGATTACGGGCGTCGGCCGATCGGATCTTGCGACCAACAGCATAGTTTGCAATATAAAAACCGATAGCGTGACCGGATATAAATTGGAATGGTCGGCCGGAAGCGCCACGATGGTCAGCGGTTCGGATGCGATCGCCGCCTATTCTCCGGCCGTGGCGGGCACGCCGGAAATCTGGTCGGTCGATGCCGCCGCTTCCGAATGGGGCGCGCATCTGGGCGCGGGCAGCACGACAACTGACACGGATATGTGGGGCGCCGCCGATACGTATGCCGGCGGAAAATGGCTGGATGTCGGCACTTCTCCTTTTATGGTCATCGACAGGCATAGTGCCACCGATCCGGACGGGGATGACGAAGTGATTTTTTTCGGTTCGGAAGTGGGCAGCAATAAATTCCAGCCCTCTGGCTCCTACTCGGTCGATGTGACGATGACGGCCACGATATTATAACTGTGGATAACTTCTTCCCGGATGGATTTTTTTGTGCTATAGTGTGATTACAGAGCTGGATATTATCTGGATCTAAAAAAACCAAAACAAAACTCCGGGTGAAAAAAACAAACGAAACAATTTCCCAATTGGCAGTTTCTCCAAATCGAAGGAGCGGATTTCTATCCGGTTCTTTTTTGATTGCCTCAATCAAAAATCTCATCCAAAAGAAATCCACCAAGATTGTTTCCATTATAACTTTCATAGCGCTCACAGCCAGCATCTTCATGCCGGGCCAGCAGGTGAGGGGTGCCGATTTTACCCCGAGTGTGGAATCATATCAATCTACGCCTGCGACATTGACTAACAATCAAGCGGATTATCAAGGCACACCTTTTACTTCTGAAAATTATACAAGCGTCGCATCTGACGACTCGGATTATGCGAACACTACAGCAGCCACTTCTTTCGCATGTGGAACTTCCACTGTTTCCAGGGATGGAATAACTTACGGCA
>JAUXSI010000018.1 GCA_030679985.1 Candidatus Moraniibacteriota bacterium
ATTGGCGCAGGGACGGGAGAGTATCAGGTTGGAAAACGAGGAACTTGCCCGGAGAAAAGCCGAGATAGACAAAAAGATCGCCAAAGTTGACGCGAAGGCCAATCCATACCGGGACAAGCGGGAGGAATTCGCACGCGTAAAGGGGGACCGGCCTGTAGATATGGGAGTGGAAACCCGGCAAAGAGGCCAGGTATTTGCGGGGGAAGAAATCGTGAATGCGCATACGAGGATGGAGAGGGATGATGAATCTGCGCCGGAATCATCGACTGGACAAGCGGCGCCTGAAATAGCGGATCAAGAAAAACAAAAAGCTGTTTTTGATGATTTTTTGACGGAAGCGATTATGGCGTCCCTCATAGTCAAGGAAAAGGAAACGGCTGATCAGGCGCAAAAAGAAAAAATGCGGGTTTTTTTAGCGGCCCTGAAAGATTTGAATGAAAGGCGTGGCCAGACTCAAAAGCAGGATGAGGATAAATACAAATTGGCGCGCACGGCATCCCAACACACGATATATAAAGTGGGAAATTATTCCGAACTTAACGCTGACACGCTGGCAGAGGCGGATAATAAATTTTTAGAGTTGACGAGGAGATTGTGGACGGAATTGACGGTGCATGAAAAACCGGATCTGGATGCGAACAGCTGTTTGAAACTGATGGAATTGGCCGGTATCAAATTGGATAATGTCAGTTTCGTGCCGAAAGGAGAAACAGCGGACAGTGGAATTATTATGGATACCTCGGAAAAGCACGGCGTAATTGCGGAAGAAAAAGGCAAACGGCTTATTTTTGACCATCACGGCAAGGAATCCGATCGAACCACGTCCGCAACGAAGTTTGTCTATGAAACTTTGGTTAGAATGGGGCTTTTGCAGAAGGAGGGCTATCTGGATAAATTTGTGGATTTTGTCACAGCTTGTGATACGCTTGAATTTTCTCCGGCTTCCAATGAGGATGTCCTTAAAAATTATGCCAGAAGCATGTATGGCTTGCATATGAAAATGAAATTGGAAGATATTTTACAAATGATGAAGGATGACATAGATCCAGCCCAGGAAATTCCAAAGGATCGTTTGGAACAAATTAAGTATGCCAATCATTCGAGCGGAAAAGAAGAATCACTGGCTGAATTTTCCGAATATTTTCAAAATAAAATAAAAAGAGGAGATCGAATGATTAGGAAAATAGAAAAAGACGGATTCGTACTGGATACCGGAGATGATCGTTTTGGTAAAATTTTGATTGATACGAGCAATAAGACTGACAAAAACAAATGGAGACAGAAAGTGGACGCAGAAAACCATTCCGATCAATTGTCGGTTTTTGCTAAAGGTTATGGAGCGTACATTAAATGGTCGCCAGGGGAAAATAGTTTCGCTATTTTTTCCAGAGACAAAAAAATGGATGAAGAAATGATTCCAGGAGGATTCGGACAAGGGTTTAACAGGATGGGTTATATGTGGATAAAATCCAGGACCGATGAGGATCCGTTAACTTTGACGCTTAAAGATATTTTGGCTAAATTATCCGGCCAGGCCGATTTCAAGATTGAAGGCAAATTGAAGAAAGCGCTGGATATTGATGGAAAGAGCAAGGAGATGCTGGATCTTTTGGATGAGGGCAGATTGACAGAAGACGCTTTGCGCAAAGCGTCTGGAGATTTGAAAATCAATTTAGGAATCCTTTTGGGTGCAATCACAAGCCAAAGGGATAAATTGAAAAAGCAATATTCAAAATTCAAGAAAAACAACAAAGCCGCTGCGGACGACCTGATGGTCAAAGCGCTGACCGGACAGCCGATCGGACAATCGCCAGCTCCGGCCGGACAGCCATCCCAAACCGCTGGACAACCGGCGCAACAACCTCCGGCGCCAGCCCAGCAACCTCCGTCAGCTCCGCCATCGACCCCTCCGGTAATTCCTCCGGTTATGCCGCAACAACCGCCAGCACCTTCCGCTATGCCAGCCTCTCCGGACAAGCTTGATGTGACACAGCTGGAAGACGAGATCAAGAAAATCAGTGCTGATTTCGGGGTGAATATAAATTATGACCAGATTACCAATGAGAAGGACAATCGTTTGATTATCAGCGCGGTGAAAGAGGCGTTGCAGGCGGTCGACCATAAGAAATTATCCGGATTGGTCGAATCGATCGCGCTCCATAGCCAAAAATCCAGCACGACGAATAGCGGCGACAAAATCATATTGCGCTACACCCTTACGGCGCCGGAAATGGCCAAAAAACTTGCCGAGCTTATGGACAAAGCCATCGAGAAGCAGAAAGGGGTATTTGAGAAGCGGTATGGCATCAAGCCTGAATATAATGACATTTTCCATAACGTCAAGTCCCAGATGAACAAGCAAAATGTCGCCAAGGAAGCCCAGCGTAATTTCTTCGATTTGCTTAAAAGAGTGGTGGAGAGTGATGATTTGGATGAGGCGGATAAGAAGAAATTGGAAAGGATAATATTTATTTTTAGTCCTGATGAAAAAGCGGATTTACCTAATAATATTGAAGCCATTGAAGTTGGAGATCACAGTAAAAATGTATTAAATATTTCCTTAGGAAGTGAAAATCAAAATGTTTTTTTAATTGATGATATGGCAAACGGTTTTGCGTATATAATTAGAGAACTATAAATAAGAGTTAATAGTTTCTCTTAAAAAATAAAGCCCGAACATATGCATATGTTCGGGGCAGATTTACTTAGGCGTATAAAAAGCAAGGCGTTAGCGTTGTTTTTTCTAGTGTCATATGCCATGCAGACGCTTCAGGAGGTCTGACGTTTGCGCGGGCGTTGTGTAGGAGGATATCATTTGCTTCACTGTTGAATCCCGTCTGATAATAGTATATAAGGATGGGAATTCATCGTGGGATTGATTTATGAAAGTCACTTCTGCGGAAGCATCTTCTTCGACCTGCAACCCTGAATTTATGCGGGATTTTCTCCACATTTTCCATTTATCAAATTCCACCATTTTTTGCTCTATCCACCTTTCGATGACTTCGACACTTGGATTGCCGAAACTGATTCTGCTATCATGGTTGGCAAGTCCGGTATTGACCTCTCGGATTGCATCACCCCAAAGCATATTTGGATTAGTTTCTGGTTTTAGCAAACCAAGTTCAACTAAGTGCCAGAAACAATTATTGAATTTTTCATCGTCATTTGTGAAATCTTTGAATAGGCGAAATATGTCTCGACTATCTAGACCGCGATTACGATAAAAAGTCCAAGTAGCCTCATTAATGCCGTAACACAAGCCATGCTTTTTTAACCGGCGTATGATACAGCGAGTGAGCAACTTTGGAGAAATGACCTTATTTTTATACTTATCATATTGCCAAACTTGCAAAAAGCCGGTATGTAGACAATGTATAGATGGTCTTATTACTCCAGTCCTTATGTCATTGATGGCATCCTGGGTATAAAATAGCAGAAATTTGTCATGACTACGAAAAATTAATACCTCATTCATGGTGATATCTCTGGTTAGAAAATAATTTTTCAAACTATCAGACACTTCGATATCTTTTGGACTGAGAATGAGTTCATTGAATTTCGTGCCCGTGAATACGCATCGCAATTCCTTTCTTATTTCTGGGTTACATTTCTGTACGGCTATAAGAATATCAATATCTCCTTCACCATTGAGTTCAGCTGCCAAATGAGAATGCTGGCTTGGTTTCAAGCCAAATAATACTTTAGCGATTTTTCTTGCGATACCTCCCTTAATTCCAGTTCCGGAAGAGAGTGCTAAAAGCATATCTTTCCAAGTGGGTAATTTTTCCGGATTTATTTCCATTGAATAAACCAAAACATTTTTAGCCACATCTTGCAATAAGGATTTTCCCATATAGCTAACCTCAGTATTTAAGTTTTAAGTAACAAATCCATCTACGGGTTATCCGCGATTGACACGATATCATTGCACATATTTTAAAAAATGTCAATGTTGACGCTGATTTCTCTAAAACCGAAATCTGTTGTAGAATAAATATAGGTGGATTTATCCATCCCATTTTATCGCTTGTCTATTTTTAATGTATCTCAAAAAGCTCGAAATTTCAGGGTTTAAATCCTTTGCCAACCGGACGACGTTGGATTTTTCGATGTCGCATGACGGCGTGCGGGGGATTACGGCGGTGGTGGGACCCAACGGTTCCGGCAAGTCCAATATCGCCGATTCTTTGCGGTGGGTGATGGGCGAGCAGTCAATGAAGAATCTGCGCGGCAAGAAATCCGATGACATCATCTTCGCCGGCTCGGGCAAAAAAGCCAGGCTGGGCAGCGCTCAGGTGACTTTGTTTTTCGATAATGCCGACAAGCGGATACCGCTGGAATTCGAGGAAGTTTCCATCACGCGCAAGATCTATCGCAGCGGAGAAGGGGAATATCTGATCAACGGTTCGCGAGCCAGGCTGCAGGATGTGGTGGATATCTTGGCCAAGGCGGGCATCGGCAAAGAAAGCTATTCGATCATCAACCAGGGTATGGCGGATGCCGTTTTGAACGCGACGCCGTTTGACCGCCGCTCCATCATCGAGGAGGCGGCCGGCGTGAAACAATACCAGATCAAGAAAGAAAGGTCGCTGCGCAAGCTGGAATCGACGCGGGAAAATTTGGATAAGGCCAAAAGTTTGGCGGAAGAAATCAAGCCGCATTTGAAAATGTTGAAACGGCAGGCTGAGAAGGCCGCCCAGAGCGAAGGGGTGAGTGCGGAATTGCGGGAAAAACAAATGGGACTATATACCTATCTATGGCAGAATTTCCAACAGGAAAAAGGCAAATTCAACGAGGCCAAAGAGGAAATGGGGCGCACGATGATGAATCTCCAGCGGGAGGTGGATAGATTGGCTGACGAACTGAACAAGGAATCAAGAGTCGATACGGTGAATACGCATCTGGCCGAATTGGAGAAACAGAAAAATGAAAAACGCGGCAAGCTCAACCAGCTAGACCGGGACTTGATCGTGACGGAGGGGCGCATCGAGATCGAAAAAGAGAAGCAGAAAAACATCGAGATGATCGAGGAAATCAAAGTCCAGAGCATCCCCGTGGATCTGCATTATGTGAGAAAGGGCATCGAGGAAATCCGCGCGGACCAGGAAAGATTGATCGCGCAAATCGAAAGCGCGGAGAGTATGGATGATTTGCAGGATATCAAGGAGTTCGCCCGTTCGATCCAGCAGCGGCTGTTCGAGTTGAAGACGGACATTGAGAGCGGCAAAAAGGAGCCCGCTGCCAAGATTGAGGTTGTCGCCAAGCCGAAGCCGGTCGCGGCAGCCGACTCGGCCGCGATTATCGGATATAAGGAAAAAACCATCGCTCTTCGGGCGGAAATACAAAAAATCGACGGCGAAGTCAGGGAGTTGGAAAAGATGATTTCGGAGGAAATCCAGTCGGACAGGCAGAAACGCCAGCGGTTTTTCGAGGTGGAGCGGGATTTCCGCGGCAAACAGGAGACTTTGAACAAATTAAAAGACCAATTTAACGAGTCCAAGATCGCTCTGGCGCGCGTGGAGGTGCACGAGGAAGATTTGCGCGCGGATGTCTTGCGGGAATTGCGTTTGAACGTGGAAGAATTGGCGCCGATCCGAAACGCGGACCAATCTGCGGCTACCGGGAATGATGACGGGTCTTCGCGGATAGATCGCGGACAGTTGGAGCGGGATATCGCCAAATTGAAAATCCAAATGGAGCAGATCGGCGGCATTGACCCGTTGGTGGTGGAGGAATATGAAGAAACCAACAAGCGTTTTGAATTTTTGACCAAAGAATCAGAAGACCTGGAGAACGCCATCGTGGCTTTGCGGGAAATCATCAAGGAGATGGATCAGAAAATCAGCGGCGAATTTTCCCAGACTTTCGAGGAAATCAATAAGGAATTCACCAAATATTTCCGCATCATTTTCGGCGGTGGCAACGCCAGCCTTAAGAAAGTGGAAGTGCGCAAACGGTCGTATAAATCGAAAAACGATGGAGAGGACGCATCCGGCGAGGTTGAAGATGAGGCGGGTGAAGATGGGGTTGATGGGAGCAAGGAAGAGAAGCCGGAAATCGGAATCGACATCGCCGCTTCGCCTCCGGGCAAGAAAATCAGCAATTTGTCGATGCTGTCCGGCGGGGAGCGTTCACTGACTTCGTTGGCCCTGCTGTTTGCCATCATTTCCCATAATCCGCCGCCATTCGCCGTCTTGGATGAGGTGGAAGCGGCGTTGGATGAAGCCAATTCCAAGCGTTTTGGTCGCATTATCAATGAACTTTCCGATAGCACGCAGTTTGTCATCATAACCCATAACCGCGAAACGATGCGCCAAGCCTCAATGCTCTATGGTGTGACGATGGGGGATGAGGGAATCTCGAAACTACTTTCCGTGCGTCTGGACCAGGTGGGGCAGGGCGGTCGGATCTTGCAATAGGTCCGCGGGTGATTGACAGATTCCGGAAGATGGTATAAACTGGTTAAGTAACTAAAAATAAGCTTTAAATCAAGGAATAATCTAATTAATTATTTCCGTATTGAATTATGTTAACTATAAGATTCGCGCGAGTCGGCAAAAGGAATAAAGCCCAATTCAAGATAATGCTCCAGGAACACACGATCGCTCCAGGCGGTCGCCATATCGAGGTTTTGGGAAGCTATAACCCACATTCGAAAGAAGCCGTTTTGAAAGAGGACAGGATCAAATATTGGGTTTCCAAAGGCGCGCAGATGTCCGATACGGCTGCGAATCTTTTTATGAAAAAAGGCGTTATCGAAGGCGCGAAAAGGCGGGTGAAGGTGCCAGCTAAAAAAGTCGAAGAGGTTGTGGCAGAAGCGGCTCCGGTCGCTGAAGCGCCCAAGGCGGAGGTGTCGGCCGAAGAGGTCAAGGCTGAATAGTTGACTGGAAGACGTTTTTAATATAAGATAAATATGATCCGCAGACAGCAGGCGACCCACTAAGTCCTGCCGAGGAGCAATTTTTGCTTTTGAGTCTGCGATAAAACGCGGATTTTTTGTTTCTACGAAATTACGAATTTATACGAATCTTATTATAATTCAGTAAAAATAATATTATGCAAACTAAACAGCAAAAAGAGGTCATTATAAGAGAACTGGCTGAAAAGTTGAAAAATTCCAAGGCCGTGGTCTTTTCCGACTATAAAGGCTTGAAGGTGAAGGATATGACGGTGCTCCGCCGGGACTTGCGGGCGGAAGGCGTGGATCTTAAAGTTTTGAAAAAAACCTTGATCAACATCGCCTTGAAGGACGCGGGAATCGAAATGGATGCCAAGGCCTTGGATGGGCAGGTGGCAATCGCGATTTCCAGCCAGGATGAGGTGGTGGCGGCAAAAATTATCGCCAAGCTGGCCAAAGTGAATGAGACTTTGAAAATCGTGGGCGGAATTTTGGGTACAAAGGAGTTGTCGGTCGCGGAAGTGGACGCACTGGCGAAACTGCCGAGCAAAGAAGAATTGTTGGCCAAGTTGGTCTGGACGCTCAATGCGCCGGCTTCCGGATTCGTCAATGTTTTGGCGGGCAATATGCGGGGATTCGTCACAGCCTTGCAGGCGATCGCGGATAAGAAATAAAGTTAATCAAGTAATTTTTAATAAATCATTAAGTAAAAAAATATGACAGAAGAAAAAAAGGAAGTAGTCGTGCCGGAAAAATTCCAAAAGATCGTTTCCGAGATCGAAACTATGAGTGTTTTGGACCTGAGCGAATTGGTGAAGGTTCTGGAAGAAAAATTCGGCGTGAGCGCAGCCGCTCCGATGATGATGGGCGTGGCTCCTGCCGCTGAGGCTGGTGCTGCCGTTGAAGAGAAGACTGAGTTCGATGTCGAAGTGACCGCTTCTGGCGCTTCAAAAATCAACGTTATCAAGGTCGTCCGCGAAGTGACCGGATTGGGATTGAAGGAAGCCAAGGACTTGGTGGATGCCGCTCCGAAAGTCATCAAAGAAAAAGTAGCCAAAGCTGACGCTGACGCTATGAAGAAGAAATTGGAAGAAGCCGGCGCAACTGTAACATTGAAATAATATTGCATATTTTCAATTGATAAAAAATCCCGTTCGATAAGGACGGGATTTTTTTGTTTTTGAAATATATATTTAGGATTAGTATGTTTTTCGCTTTGCCCGGAGTGTTCCTAAAGCTAAGCTTTTGAGAACGCCATTCCCATTCATAAAGCTTAGCTTTTGATAGGTTGCCAAAAAAAACAAACATTGTTTGGTTCGTGATTCTAATTAAAGACCTGTTTGTCGGCAAGCTGGCTGGAATGGCAGGCTTATTTTTTGGAAAAGATAAAAGCCCTATCGGTGTTAATCTCGATGATTCGAGATAATTTCCACCGGTAAGGCCATTCTGTTTTTTGGGATGCCTTTTCATCCCTATTTTTCTCTTCCGCCGTGTAATTGGCAGAATTCATTGATTAACTCTTTCCGATCCACAAGTGTGAACCGGAAGTAGAGCGGACTTAGCATCAGAATTCTAATAGCTTCTTGACGTGTCATAACCCACCTCCGCTTGTTGAATTTTGATAAAAAAAACAGAAGACAATCCCCAAAAAGAAACTGTCTTCTGTTTTCAAAGTCCTGGCTTTGATAACGGCTATTGGTTTGTGTATTTGTTTTTTTACCGCTGCGGAATCCAATCCGATTCTCTTGGTGGGATTATAGCACTTTTGGAGTCAAAAGTCAATAGATTTGTGCATAAGCGGAAATTTTGGCTGTAACAAGGCTTTTTATCTTGGAAAAAAAGCCGGCTTTTTGCAAAATCCGCCCCAAACGGCCTATTGACTTGCGCCGCGGGTATGAGACCATTCACGATTACCAGGCGGGCTGGTAATTTTCAAAAGAGTACTTTAAAAAAAGGAAGAGAAGATGAAACACATAATTGCAATGGCGCTGTTTGTAGTTTGTTCTTTGTTGTTTCTTTCAGCTGAAGCATCCGTTGAAAATAAACAGTCGTTTTTCGATAGCTTCAATTTTTTGACTGACATGGAGGATAGTCAGATAAAGAGTATCGAGATTATTCCTGGAGATGAGGATCCCTACCGGATAAATTTCCTGATGAAATTCAGGCGCCCGGTGGAGCCGATCGGGTTTTGGGGATCAGATAATGACGGATCGGATATCTTTTCCCTAGATGGGATCGCTATTATCGGGCGGCATAATGCTGCTGATAGTGAGTTCCGGCTGGTACTCGATATGCGAATTGTCGGGGTGGATAAGACCCCATTGAAATTGTACATCGGGTATGATGATGAGAAGAACGCGAGATATCGTGTAGAGGAAATCATCATAAAAAAAATAGATAATGATCCAGGCTCCTGGGAAGTGGAGAAAACAGGGGAGGCTTACCTACCCTACGGAGAATAATATGATATTGAAATTTTTTTTCCCAGGAGTATATTTTTTTCTGAAAAAAAAGCGGGAAAGGAAAATTCTGCACTATGAGGATTTTTCTCTCCCACCGGGATTTTCTCCTACCTATGCTCGGCATAGGCGGGAGCACAACCTGTCTGAAGGGCAGGTTTGTGAGAATCCTGAGTGTCCGCATTGTCGGACATATCAGGATTTTATGTCCCACTGATAAAAACCCCGTGCGATGCGCGTCATCGCCGGGGTTTTTCTATTGCAAAAAAATAAAGGGCGCTGCCAAGTATGGTTCTTGGCGGCACCCTCCCGGTTTGTGTTTCTATGTCCAAAAATGTTAGGCGGATTTGCGCCTTGGATGTCGCCTCCTTTCCTCTTGTAGAAGGCCATCGATGTCAATTCTGAGATTGCCCAGTTGGGCCTCTGATCGAATCTCATTGATGTCGAAAGTTATGTTCTTTTCCCGACAAATTTCGATCATTGAGTTGACTTCCGGAGTCGAAAGTGTTTTGCTCAGGATCTCG
This sequence comes from Candidatus Moraniibacteriota bacterium, assembly GCA_030679985.1. Taxonomy (GTDB): domain Bacteria; phylum Patescibacteriota; class Minisyncoccia; order Moranbacterales; family UBA2206; genus JAUXSK01. The sequence goes on from JAUXSI010000018.1 coordinate 9,885, forward strand.
GTCCTGAGTTTATCAAACTCCTGACGGCTTGCGAATTGTTCCGCAAGTTCGTCGAGGTGAGGTTGCCGGGTGAAATCGATGTATCTGGCGCCGGCGTACCAGCAATTGGCTAATGTCCTTCGGCCTTCTATCCTCGGGAGGTCTTCGAGGATTCTCATTCCCCGCCAGCACTGCACGAGACAGCGCGGCACGGTCAAACCCCACATGAAGTTCATTCCGTCCTCAAATACAATCCCGAGTCCTACTTGCGCGAATGAGTTTCCCTCAGTCGCGCAAACTAAAGGCGTCACTCGAAATGACTTTCCATTTACGACTTTCAGGGACTTTTGTCCCTTACAAATTTCGATCATCCTGTGCTCCTTTTCCTTTTTCGTTTTGTCCCGGCGATAAATTGCCGGCGTAGTTAATTGAATGTACAAGGCTGATGATTAATGATAATACGGACGCCGACCTTGTGTCAATCGGCCGCAAAGGCCGTTTTTCCCGGATGCCAGGGCAGATACTTTTTTATTGTGGAATCTAGCGGATTTCCGCCGCCCATTTTATTTTCCAGCGTGTAGAAATTAAAAAGCGCCCGGATGGGGCGCTTCTCTTATGACACATATTGATTTTAGCGGACAAGCTGATTATTTCTGACTCTCGATTTTTTGTAGTAATCCATATAAATCATCGGATAAATCGCTAAGTTGATCTTTCCCAATTTCTTTTATTTTAATCCACTTCGGATTTTTCGATTCCAAGTCGGTGGAGTCGGAAAGGCTTTTGTTTTTCGCTTTGCATATGAAAAAAAACAGAAAAGCATGATAGGCCTCATCCAGCGGCTCATAGTAGAAAAAATTTTCTTTAAAGAAAACCATTTCTCCCACTTCAACTTCAAGGCCAGTTTCCTCCATAATTTCTCTTTTTAAGGCCTCCTCCAGTGTTTCCCCGATTTCAACGCCTCCGCCCGGAAACCAAAGCTTGCCGGTGCTTTTGTTTTTCATGAAAACAGCCTCGCCCTTATCCAATATTATTCCATATGCACTCGGTCTGAAAACAAACTGGTCGCTTGGCAACTCGACTATCTGGTCGAAATTATTTTTACATTTTATTTTGTTCATAGTTTGACTTTGATGGATATTTTTTAGCATAGAAAATAAAAGGCAAGCTATTTATTTGAACTGATAATGCATGAGACTGGTCACCAAGCCTTCTTTTTCAATGAGTTTTTGTGAAAGTAATTTATGCACATCTTCATGATTGTCTGGCTTGGTATGCACTATGACAATGTTTTTGACTAATCTGGAGATTGCCCCAGTTGCCTTAAGCTTCAGATAAAAGTCTTCACCTTGAGCGTCATTAATTTTATTGACGTAGGCCGCCCATTGATCATGGATGTTGTCATTAGTTATTATTGCATTTGGGTTTTTAAAAAAATATTCAAAATCATCCCATCGGTATATTCCAGTATTGTCTCCCTGTCGGATGCGTATTGTTGTATTGTCAATGCTATATTGCTTTTCTCCAGAGTTGATTTCCCAAGACAAGATAGGAATGGCACCTGCTTCAATTGGACTACTTAGAATCTCATTCCTTGCGCGTTTTGATGACTTAATTGAAATTATTATCATAATAATTCCAATCAAGCCAATCACGGATGCCAAGAGAGATTCTGTGTTTATAAAAATATCTTTCAACATTCCAATAAAACTCGTGTCCATATTTTTTCTAATCCTAATTTATTGTTTATGATGCAGCTGGTGTAATTTTAACATTAAAGGCTGGTTTTTACTAAAGCAGTGTTTATAAATTTAAAAAACACCCTTCCGGATGTCTTTTAGGATGCCTGTTGGGGATGAGGGTATCCTACGTTTTCAACTACGGAATACCTATTTAACGACGCCAACATCTTTCTTCAAGGCTTCAGAATGGACGAGTCTTTTATAGGCAAAAGCTTTGCCAGATCCGGATTTTAGATAGATTTCAAAGTCTTTAGCAAGTCTCATGTTTTCAAAAGCTGCATACCAAACAAGCTTCCATGGTAAAAATGGGCTAGTCGATTTAACTTGTCCTGCTTGATGTAATTTGAATCTTTCTTGCAAGTTTTCTATATAGCCACAATAAAAGTTCTTTGACTTCAGACTATACAAAATATATGTGTAGTGCATTTATTTTATTCTCGCAAGCTTCTGATGGTTTCGTGCGATGTGAAACCATTCTGAAGCCTTGGCGAAAGATGGTTGAGGCTATGGGACGAAGTTGGAACTTATTTGACTATTGGATATATCAGCACAAATTCTCTGAAATGTTGATTTTTTATTAAATTTAAGTCAAGATAGGAGTACGATTTAAACGACCTAGACCTTGCTTTTTAGTAGGCACGGTCGGAAACCCTAGACAATGGAAAAGGAGGTGATGAAATATTTTCATAATCAGCAATAATTCGCGGATGGCGTAAAAGACTGTATTATGGTTCTTGGGTTGACCTAGTGGGGCACCGCACTGATGGGACAATACAGTTGCCTGTCTGCCTACTAATGAGATTTGCTATCGTTTCTCTATCCAAGAAAGGCCAAGCTCCTTCTGGATTTCTCAGGAGGCAAACGATGGGAAGATAATCGTATCTTCGGGTATCAAC
>JAUXSI010000033.1 GCA_030679985.1 Candidatus Moraniibacteriota bacterium
GTGTCGAGATAAGTCGTTTTCAGTTTGAAAATTTCCCGATATTCCTCGATTTTCTCGATGATTTTATGTTCCCCGCGCAGTTTCTCCAATTCGGAAGACGCCGTGGAATAGCCGGTTTTCAATTTCTTGATATTGTCCGCCGGGATCTTCAACGTTTCAAACAGGATTTCCGCCACTTGTCTGGGCGAATTGATATTGAAATCCGTGCCGGCCAGCCCGTAGATGCTTTTTTCCAAGCTTTCAATCCGCTTGCTGATTGTCTCGGAAATGCCGGCAAAAATAACCTTGTTCAAACGGATGCCGTTCATTTCGATTTTGGCTAAGATTCCGACCAGGGGCATTTCGATTTTCGTAAAAACATTTTCCAGATTATGTTCGCCTTTCTGTTGGCCGCTGATTTCCTGGATTTTCTTCTGATGGATATTTTTCAATTTGAAAACATAATCCGCCCGCCGGCACATCTTTTGCGCCGCCTCATCCATCGATTCGATTTCCAATCCCAACTGGCCTTTCTTTTCAACCGGCTCCAACTCCTCTCCCAGTCCTTCCAGGACGATTTCTTCCAACCCGACTTTCCCGCCCGGATTCAGGACATAGGCGGAAATCATCACGTCCCAATCGATGCCTGCGAGTTTTATCCCGTATTTTTCCAGAACTTCCAAGGCATATTTCAAATCATATCCGATCTTTTTTATCGCGCCGTTTTCCAAAATAGTTTTCAGTTTCGCAAAATTCTCTTCCGAATATTCCACATAGCCGGCGCGGCCTGTCTTGTAACAAAATGCCACGCCTTTGATGGCGCTGGAAAAATATTTCTCCCCGCCGTGCGCCAAGCCAAGCCCGGCCGTTTTCAAAACAAACGCCACTTCCTTCTGCTCCGATAGCAAACCGATGAAGTCTTCCAGCTTTTCCGCGGTTATCAGCTCGAATTTGAAATCCCTCACCCCGTCATTTCCATTCGTAAACCCTGATTCCGTCCGCAAATTCGCATCGGCCTGCGGGAGTCTTTTTATAAGTGAAAAGAAATTCAGCTCTTGGAAAAGCTTCACGATTATCGGCCGGTCGAATTCCCGCGTGACGGCCTTGTCTAATTCCAACTCGACAGGCGCGTTTGTCACGATCGTCGCCAGCCATTTGCTTTTGAAAGCCTGGGCCTTGTCCTTTTCCAATTTGTCTTTCACCGCCCCCTTGATTTCGGCGATGTTTTCATAGACCTTTTCCACAGTGCCGTATTTTTGCAAAAGATCCGTAGCAGTTTTTTCCCCGATGCCTTTGACTCCAGGAATATTGTCCGAAGCGTCCCCGCGCAATGATTTGTAATCGATCATCTGATCCGGCCGCAATCCGAAACGCTCCATCACTTCCGGCGCGCCATACAAAACCGTGTCCGTGATGCCGCGGCGCAAAGCATAAACCTTCGTTTTATCCGTCACTAATTGCAAAGTATCCAAATCGCCCGTCACGATGATGTTTTCAATGCCCGCGTCCAATTTTTCCGATTGTTTCACCATTGTCCCTATCACATCATCCGCCTCAAACCCTTCTTTCTCATAAATCGGAATGTTGAACGCCCGCACCAACTCCTTGACCCGCTCAATTTGCGCGTACAATTCATCCGGCGCCTTGGTTCGTGTCGCCTTATATTCCGCATATTCTTTGTGCCGGAAAGTCGGGGCGGCCAAATCGAAAGTGGCGATGATATAGTCCGGCTTGAATTTCTCAATCACGGAAAGCAAAGTCGAAGCGAATCCATAGACCGCGTTCACCAATTCGCCCGATTTGGTCGAAAGCGGCGGCAAGGCGTGGAATGAGCGGTGGATGATCGCGTTCCCGTCGATCACGACTAATTTTTTCTTGTTTTCACTCATATGCCTAATTATATACACTCGGAATGATTATTACAAACACAAAAGGCCGGGTTTTTATGGTACTTACCCGGCCTTTAGCGATATATCGATTTTATTTCTCCAACAATTCAACACCCTTGATCACCACATCCTCCGCCGGCCGGTCATTGGTTCCGGTTTTGACGTTTTCAATCTTCAAGGCCACATCCATTCCGGAAACCACTTCTCCGAAAACGGTGTAGCTCGGCGGCAACGGCGCCTCGGGGCTGGCCGTCACGATGAAAAATTGCGACCCGTTGGTGTCCGGTCCGGCATTAGCCATTGCCAATGTGCCTTGCGGATATTTCTCCTGACCGGTCAATTCGTCATTGAAACGATAATTTGGTCCGCCCGTTCCCCAAGTGGAAACGTTATCTTTTTTGGAATTCGGATCGCCACCTTGGATCATAAAGCCTTTAATCACCCGGTGGAATTTGGTATTGTCATAAAACTTGGCTTCGGCCAATTTCAAGAAGTTGCCGACCGTCACCGGCGTCTTGTCGCCGTTGAGCTTCACTTTGATGTCTCCCAGACTGGTTTTGATCGTGGCGAAAGCATATTGTTTCACCAAGGCCGAATTGTCCCCGAGTGCGTTTTGTGCGTCATTCATACCGTTTTCATTAAGTGCGTTATTTAATTTCTCATTTCCCTTGTTGACCGAATCTTGGATGTTCTTCTGGGCCTGGTTTTTCAAATCCAGCATCTGTTGGGTATTGGCCGCCGGATTCAAAACCGGACTGTCCACCGTATTTTGCCTCACTTCCTCCTGCGAGCAGCCGGCCAGCACCAGCACGCCCAGCAAGAGCAGGAATATTTTGGTTTTGCGCATTGTTTTGATTTTTAACTATTTAATTTTATTGCCTTATTATAACTCAGATCGGAAATAAGATAAATGTGTTCCGTCCAGTCACATTTGAAAATTGGAGTGAAAAATGCTAAAATGTTGATAAGGATTAACAAAAAATAATTATCTTCTTATATGTTGGAAAAAGATCTTCAAGAAATCGGCCTGAACGAGAAAGAGGCTCGGGTATATCTGTCAGCATTGGAACTCGGCCAATCCACGGTGCAGGATATCGCCAAAAAGGCGCTGGTCAACCGCGCCACCACCTATTTCGTCATCGAAAGCCTGATGAAATCGGGCCTGATGAGCAGCTTCCAAAAAGGCAAAAAGCAATATTTCGTCGCCGCCGACCCGGACCGGCTGATTGAGATTTTGGAGCAAGAAAAAGATACCATTGAAAGACGCAAAGAAGGACTGAGGAAACTGTTGCCGCAATTGCAATCGATCAATAATAAACAGGCGAATCGTCCGGTGGTGAAATATTACGAGGGAAAAGAAGGCTTACTTTCAATGAGCGAAGAACTTATCAAATATGCCAAAAATGAAATATTGATGGCTTATTCTGAAGATGCTGTTAATGCGGTATTCGGCGATAAAGAAAGAAAAAAGGCACGCAATAGAAGATTGGACAATAAAGTTAAAACTAAGGTTATTTATACCTACAAAGATGGAATTTTAGAAAGCACTCCTGACGGAGAAAGAAGAAAGGTTCCTATAAACAAATTCCCCCTGACATGTGATATCGCTATTTATGAAAATTATGTAAGAATCGCTTCATTGGGCAATCGGCTAGTAGGAATAGTCATTGAAGACAAAGAGATAGCGAATTCTTTTAGATCCATTTTCAGATTGGCCTGGGAAGCAACTGAAAAATACCAATAAGTTTTTAAAAAAACAGGACATTGAGAAATACGATTCTCAATGTCCTTACCGTTTTAACTTAGCGGTTCTGACACACCCATACCCTGGGTGTGTCAGAAAATTTGCGATGAAATGTCATCGCCACCTCGGATTTTATGCAAAACGCTCTGACACAAAATCCGAAAACCATCTGAGTAGTATCAATCGTCCACTGAAATACCCTCCTCTTTTCTAAGGTTAACGGCCTTAGTGTCTCCTTATCAGGATTTGATAAACCTACTTGGCAAGAACAGACGAATAAACTTCTCGTCTGTCTCGCCTTTCAGCGTCTCAATCTCCCATAAGACACCTCCTTTATATATTAAAAGGCGTGATTGCCTTTTATTTTTCAAACAACTATCTCAACAAACCATCTTAGCAGACGATGGCTTTTTTGTCAAGGACTTTTAACATAAATATTCCTATTACCTGTACTAGGCCGTAAATAAAGGCTATTGCGCCCAATAATTATTCCACGTTTATAAACATTGCGCGCTTGTTTCTTGGCAGCCTAGCAAAAGCTAAATTTTATGAATGGGAATGCCATTCTCAAAAGCTTAGCCCTGGGAATGCTCCTGATCAAGCGGCAAACGCGCAAACCCCAAATTTAATAAAAATATGTTGGTTTAATCAAACATAATATATGCACTAAATGCCTTGGATAAAAGGAAAAACAAGCTACCTTGTCTAAATTATGTTGATAATTCTTGACAAATATTTCAGCTTTTGTTATACTGGTTTATCAAGCTGAAAAGTTTGATACGCACCTAAAAAGATGGATACGCTACAAACACTGGATGGCACGCCAGCCGAGCGATCGGCTAAGTCGGCCACCTGGCCATCAAGCATATTTCTGGCTTAATCGCGGGCAATATTAAATTATATAATCGGCCCCAGCACTAGCCGGACATATCCTTGATAAAAGTAGCTTATTTATACGAACAGGTCTTTGACAATTTACCCTCACTTTTTCCCATCTTATCTTCAAGGTGGCAAGAAGCGAGGGGCAATAATCTCTCTAAAACTTCGCAAAGGTTGAGATAAGGCTGGATAAGAAATTATTCGGCCGAAGGGCATAAATTTTCTTGCGAAGTTTTTTTATGTCCAAATATGCTCGAAATAAGCCTTTGTGAAGTCTTAGAGGGATTTTTGGGGGACATACCGACGGGTATCGTTCTACAACCATGCAGGATGGTGTTCGCGACACCCGTATAATCCTGCAGCTACTGCGCGCATAGCCGATGCGCCAAAACGCCCGCCCCGGGCTCGAAGATGTAAGCAGCCGAAACGATCGGCGTCAGGGGAAGTCACGTGGATGTTGCAACATCCCTCGGACTATAAACGGCCAAGCGTCCAGGATAGAAGCTTACTCTATCATGACGCTGGCAAATTTCATCGGAAGACAGGCTTTCAAAGCACCGCTTGTCTTCCCTCTCTCATATCCCACACATACGATGCGGGATGCGAGAGGGGAAAAAACCTCCGTCGGGCTTTTGAACATTTTAACCGACGTACACTGTGGAGGAAGCCCACGTTAAAAAAGCTGACGAAAATGGTCTGTCGGGGTTCCACGGATGACCGACATAAAAGGCCAGGGTGTGCCGCGCATAGTGCGAAAACATCGACCATCCGATCCAAAACTTTTCCCAAGGAGGAGAAACTATGGAGAAAAATTTCTGCGCAGTTCACGGTGGTAATGGGGTTGAGGTTCGGCATTCTCTGGCACTCCGCCGGGGAAAAGACAGGAAGTGGGAGGCAACTCCCGTCTGTCTGAAGTGCTGCAAGCGGCTGCTTCAGGAGGCCCGTGCCAAGGGTATCTTCGTTCCGTTTTATGCCTTAGAGGCCTCCCAAAAAGAGGCTGCTAAGAGGAACGAGGAGGGGTTGAAGTTTAGCCCGTTCCTGGAAAGATTTGGGAAAAAGGAAAAACCCAAACCCGCAAAGGCCAAGGTTGTTTCCAAGCCCGGAACGAAATAATGTTCCGTGGCGTAGTCGGGACCCCGCCAGGCCGACGAAAAATAAACGGGGATACCTTGCCGCAATTCAGGGCAAAAGCAAGGTTGGAATCATTGGATTCCGTAAAAACTAATAACGAGAAAACTTCGCTTTTCTCTAAAATATTTTTTTGCGAGAAAGAAATATTTTAGAGGGAAAACTCGTGCATACAAGGGAATAAGAAACTCGAAAGAAAAGTAATTCTTTCTAAAAAAGGGTTTTTTGAAATTAAATCAGCGACAAGGAGGGGTTATGGGAAACGCTAAGTTTGAGATTTTTGTATCGGGCATTGAGGATAAGGTTGACGTTATGCTCAATGATGGTCGGTGGTGGGGTGTATATTATAACCCCGAAGAAAAATACAAATGGACGGAGGATGTTTGTTCTCAGTGCGGACAAACAAAGGGAGGATATGCAAGGAATATCTCCGTTCAAGTGAAAGAAATAGTGGACTCAGATAGGATGGTATCTGTCAAAAGGTGTCCCAGCAATCTCAAGGATGCCATCGCGGAATTTTTGATGGATTACGACGAGTTTGTATGTTTGGAGTGCGAATGTGAAGATGAAAAATAAACTCTCCACTCCCACGAGATGAAACTGGGATCGTAATATCACGGGGCGGCTCCGTGACGCTTGGCAAGCGGACACTGCTGGCTTGTTTCATTGAAAATAAACCATCAAAAAAACTTCGCTCTCTGATAAGCCGATCAAAATCCTTGATCGCCTTTGGGAGAAATTTTCCATAACTAATCAAAAACATATTCCGCAATAAGCAGATTTGGTTCCAAGTCTATTTATTGAGGGGTGTGGCTATTTTTATGTCCCAACAGTCGGAGTCAGCTGGAAAAATTCCATTTTGGAAATTATGGAAACCGACTATAAATAAACTGATAAACCGGAAGCGCACAAACCAGAAGCGTCCCGGGGCAGAAAAAACAATTTGTTTCTTTGGAAACAACTTGTTTCTTGCGTGCGCATATCGCCATCGCTGTCATACTCAACTTGATTGAGGATAACCACGCACGAACAAGGGTATATAAAATGTTCGGGGCGCAACGACCCAATCGATTGGACAGGTTCAATGGGAATACCTGAATTCAAAATTCCCTCTTCAATAGAGTTCACATTTGTGAGAAATGTGGATTTTTAGAAGAAAAAATATAAGGGGGGTGGCATATGCTCAAAATCCAACTGCTTGACGGTTGCGGATCGGATGATTATATCTGGCTTTTTCCGGGAACGAAAAGCGATTTGCTCGCTTGCTGGAGAAAAGCCAAGATTCCGTGCCTGTATTTCAGGCCGGAAGCGGTAAAAAATTTCGAGGGAACTCTCTCGGAATGTGATTTTGAAGCGGATGATTATAACGCCATCATCATGCACAGCGAACATGATGATAATGGCGATCATATCCACATCCTGATTGTCGATGGCGAAGAATTCAGACTTCATGAAAATGAAGTCTATCAGATAATAACAAAAAAAAGGAGGTGGCCTATGCCACAGATAAAAGATTGCAGTATCCCGCAAAACGATTCTTCAAATCTTCGGAGGGTCGAGGAAAACGAGAACATCCGCTGCGACTGTGCAGAACCTGAATGGGCTGACGAGAAAATCGTTGACGGAGAACACTTCTCCGTCCCGCCCTTCTGCAAGCGGTGCGGACGGACAATTTAGTCCGGACTTTTCCCAAGTAAGGCCGGCTTAGGATAAGAGAAAATAAGATGCCTAGCGCCATCCGGAAGTGCGCGAAAACAAATTGTTCCGGACTTGCCAAGGGATGAGATCCTTGGTGGGAAAATACTCCGTCGGACAACGTTATAGCCGGCCAAGATATGGATAACCTTGGTCTAAAGGCCTTCATTTCTGAGGCCATAATCCTGCGACGCAGGAAAGAAATAGGGGGATCATTACCTCCTTAAGCAATAGGAACAGTCGAGGCTTTTTACAGCTCGGGGAAACCTGCCCTGATCCAGGCGGGGACTATTGCAAACCGGGCAAGCGTGTATCATCTGCTTGCCCCTTTTATAGAGTTTTTATTTTTTGAATAAAAATTCTTAAAAGAAGATTCTGCCAAATTTTTCTCCATATCCATCTTCCGTTCAAGCTAGCTTTCTCAAATTAGTTTGAATGGAAGATGGAAAACGATTATTTCAAAACAACAGGGGGAATTATGAAAAAATTAGTCGTTCTTTGCGGAATTTCTTGGACATTGTCAACAATCTTGTCGGTCGGAATATTCCAAATGTCTGCGGGAGTTGATCCGGCTGAGATTTTCGAGCCGGCCCGCCTGCTGTTTTGGGCGGGAGTTGAGATCGGCATCGACCCACTAACACTTTTTCTCAGTGTCGACCTGCTCGCCGTCCTGTCAACATGCATATGCGGCATCATGCTGCATGTGAAAAAAATAGGCTACAACAAGGAGGATTGAGATGAAAAAGAAAAAGATACCCGTCCAGCCTCGCTTGCCGCGCGAGGCGCAGTATGCGCTGCGGCACAAGGGCGGCGCCCACGGTTCGCCGAAAGGCAAGCGTGGGTACAGCCGCAAATTGAAACATAACATCAACCACGGGGATATTCGAACCGAATATCCCCTCCATAATATTTCACGACCTTTCGCGGAATACTATGGGAAATATAAATTAAAGGATATGGCATGCAGGAAGGCACTTATGCCTAACAAGAAAACTGCACTAATAATAAATTTCGTAGTTTACGCGGGTAGCGCCTTGGGTATCAAAATTCTTGATAATCAGCGCGCTGCTCATGGTGAGTTGGCGACTGCCGCAATATCGCGACAAACTTCCCGAGGCACTCTGAACCGGAAACGACAGAGAAATAGATAAGGGGAAATTCTCGTCGCGCGGACCTCCTGCAGCGGCGAGAAAAAAAGGAGGTCATATGAATTATGATCGCAATTCCTTTGACGATGTCGATTGTTCGCACATCTCGGAAGAGATGGACGACAACGGGATGATGGATATCCCGTGCGAATGCGGCGCGCTTGATCCGCGCGACTGCGTTTGCGACGATGTCGTCGAAGATGAAGATTACGAAGAGGAATAACATCTTCGTAATCTAGTCGGAGCCAGCTGCGACCGACGAAAAATAAACTGGTGAAGTTTTGGGTGCGGCAGACCAGGAAACGCATCTGAAGCAGGCTCATTGGGAATGCCTGCGTTCAAAAATTCCCTCTTCAATAGAGCTTATATTTATAATATGGATTCTTAGAAGAAAAAAACCGCCGCTCAGCTGGCAAAAAGGTATTTTTATTTATCCCGAAACCGCGCTCCGCAAAAATATTTTGTGCGGCGCGCAACCGAAAAGCGCGGCGGATAAAACGCGAACCTCTCTCCATTTTGCGGAGAAGGCCAGGAAAGATGGAATACCGCCAGCTGAAGGGCGGTTTTTTGGTTCCGAAAAATATTTTTTCATCCTGACTCGGATATTTTCCGCCAAAACGATGTTGCCTATTGCCTGTTTCGGCGTGAACTTCGACTCCTAATCGATTCTGTAGCATAAAAATCGGATTTTGATATAATAAGGATGCATCCGGAATTTAAAATAAGCACCATGAGAAAATTCGAACTTGATTATTCTGCGGGAGGCGGGCAATCGTCCGGGCACATCGAAGTCCCCAGGCAAGAAACCTCTGCCGAACAGGACATTGATCCAGCCGAAACAAAAAACGACCAAGCCAAGGAGAGGCTGGAAAAATTCCTTGAGCAGGAAGATATTTTTCGCTCTGCCAATGGAATCTTAATAGTTGACACGGAAAAGTTGCACAGCCCGGAAGTCGCCGGGGCATTGGGAAAGTTATACCTAGGCCTGACGGATGGAAAAGGGATGATGGGCAGCTTCCGGGCAGTCTATAAAAAATTTTCCGACTTGGAGGCGGTCACCCTTGAAGAATACGAAAAACATTTGCTCCACGGAGAGCCTCTTCGCGTCCGAAAAATTTTCGAACAACAAAACAAATCCAATCAAGAATTAGCCCGGGAAAAATTGCTGAATATCTTGGAACAAGGCGGTTATCTGGAGCATAAGGACGGGCTATCCGTAATCGATTTGGAAAAAATACGGCGAGATGGCTTGTGGTCAAAAATTTCAGATATGAACTTATCCGCGAAGGGAGGGATCAATACCCAAGCGAGACGGCATAGCGTATTCGATTTGCTTCGGGATTTGCAAGTGGTTTCCCGCGCTGATTATGAAAAATCCGCCGAAAAGAGCCGAGTTGAAACAAAGAGCCTATTCAACGTCCCGCAAAGCGTCGATGCGGCTTTCGATTTGGAAAAAATTAAAAATAATGATGCTTATTATCTAAATTTTTGGGATCTATACGACAGCGGCAATATTCCCTGGGAACGCACGATAAAAACCCGAAATGGAAGCGATATCAATGTGCGCGAGCTTTATATGGCTACCAAAATTTTCCGCGACTTCAAAGCCAAAAGGGACGCGCAGGGCCAACTTTTGGTTTTTGATGATAAATCCCAGACTTACAAAAAAATATCGAACAATTGGCTCAAAAAAAACTTGAGGACAATGGGCGCTATCCTATCCACCAAAGGTATCCATAAATTTTTATTAGAAGATGGCCAAGAACTGCAAAAAAACGGACTGCTCACAAACAAGGATTTTGCCAGCCAAACAATAGGCACCAGCAGTGAAATCAAAAGGAAGGAATTCGTTTCAGAAGGTGGCGTTATGCAGGTGATGATAAATAACGTAGTGTATTATATCGGCCGGAATAATTTCATCCACGAAGGTGAAAAAATTCCCTTGAAAAATATCAAGGTAGTCATTCTTGACAGCCGGACAGCGGGAATCGTGGAAATGAGCGATGACAAACAACGCCTGCGCTACACTCTCAGTTTATTGAATGACGAAGAAATTTCCAAGAAAAGAAAGTCAGTCGAAGATAGGTATGACAGGCCTCTTTCCCATAAGGATGTATCCTCTCGTTCGCTTGTCACAAAAAAAGAAATCGATCAAAGGATATCCGCCTGGCGGGTCACAAACGACAATCCAAAACGAGCCAGCGAAACAGCGGAAGATTACGCGGAAAGGATCGCCACTTTGGCTGATTACAAGTTTATCAGCAAAATAACTGACGATTTTATCCAAAATTCCGGCGTAGCGATACACAAAGAATTAGCTTGGCGCGAACAGCAATGGCTGGCTTCCGCCGCTTATAGGTTCGGCGTCCAAGGTAGATCCGATGAACTGTTTGATTTCGGAAAAAAATACAAAACGAACGGTTTAAAAACCTTTCTTTCTATGGAATTCGGCCAGGAGGTCGGCGACAAAATCCTCTCTATCGGAGAACGGTTCGACCAAGCCACGGCCGATCTGATTTTCGCCAAATACGCGGAACTGGCCGATTTCGCCCAATCTTCGGCGGAATATCTAGCTTCCCAATTTGAGAGCAAAGATTTGAAGGTCGCCCAGCAAGTCGCCGAACATCTCCTGCTTCGCGGCAAACAACTCCTGGTTCTATGCGCGGAAGACAAAACAATCACCGCCCAGCAAGTTCTGGAAAAATTGAATAGCATAAAAGCCGAGGTGGAAATTTTCAAAACTTCTTTCGCTGCCATAAAAACAAGTAGTGGAAGTTTTTCTTTGGAAAATATCAAGACCACTAAATTTAAGATTACAAACGGAGAAGGTCTTTTGTCCGAAAAAGAAATACTTGATCGGATGCAGGAAATATACGCGCAGAACTATGCCGGTTTTCCGGAAGCTTTCAGGGAAAAAATTAAAGAAAGCCTGGAAAAAAGACTGGCCAACCCCAAGACCGATTTCTATTGCCTCTACCATCAGAACAAGATAGCGGCATTTTGCAGCATGCTCCAGCAAGAAGACGGGACGGTGCATTTCGCCAATTTCAATGTCGCGCCGGAATACGCAGCTTCGCAAATCGGCAACGCTATGATGGAAGCATCACTGGATGAAGTCGCCAAGAATTTCCCGATTGTCGCCGAAGCCGTGCCGGGACTCAAAATCACTGACACATATTTAAACAAGAAAGGTTTTAAAAAAACCGGAGAAATCGAAGTGGCGGGAGTGAAATTATGGCAAATCAGAAAAGAAAAAACATCTGATGCCGCCTAATTATTATTTTTGGCATTTTCCCACATACTTTCAAAAAGGATCTTATGCATCAAATAAATATTCGGATCCTGGATGATCACGCCAATCATTCTTTTTTCTTCCAGTGTCACATATGACACCTTGTTGTCATAAATCTGCATTATTGTCGCGAAATGCGGCACATTTTTGACAAACCGAACATCCAGATTCGTTTTTTGATAGCTTTGCAAAATTTCTTTGGTATATCCGGAATCAACCAATAGAACTTTTTTACCAATTTTCAGGCGATTTCTTTTTTTGGCATATTCCGTGTTGATTTTTTTAATATGCCGATCAACTTCTTCCATATCGGCGTAAGTATAAATTTCCGTCCGACTTGCCAGATTATCATTCAACACTTCTTTAACGCCATCTTCGCCTTCATAGAACAAAATTCCCGGCTTTTGCGACGCCAAATTGAATTCAGAAATGATAGCCGGCAAAACCCCTTCGAGAGCCAGCTTGGCATCCCGCGCCTCTTGCTGTTTCTTTTCGGCGAAATCCCGCAGCTCCAAAGGGTGTTTTATTTCAAAAACCGCCACTTTCCCCTTTTCTTCTTCTTTCTGAATCAGACCGGACTTCGCCAGATCTTCCAGGATCTTATAGACCAAACCTCTTTTGAAAGCGGTTTTTTTGGCTATTTTGCCAGCCGGCAATGGACCATTTTTGAGCAAAGTCTCATAAACGGCGGCTTGCGTATAGCTGAGTCCCAATTGGATCAATGATTGTTCAAACATGGTTTTTATCAGATTACTACCCTCTTATTATAGCAAGTCAAAAGAAGTTTGTCAATTTGTTGTGACAATTTTATGCCTATTTTGACTAGAAATTTGTGGCTTTTCATAGGAATTTAGTGAAATATGCTCTGTTTTTAGCCACATATTATTGACAATTTGGAAAATATCTGTTATACTGCTTTGTTACGATGAAGAACTGCAAAGACAGCGAAATCTAACAAGCACATTACAAGCGACGATTGTAAAACGGATTTGTGCAATTTACTTCAGTATCCACCGCGCTGGATACGGAGAGAGTGAATTAGAAGATAGGAATCCGGATTATACGTCTTTCGTTCAAGAATCGGATGGAGCCGGAGAAAACACATATGAACGATATGCTTTCCCCTGGCAATTCCCAATTTCGCGTAAGACCTCCTGCTCACATATTCAGAGAAAGAAACGGGCGGGCGGCTTCCGAAAAAGGACATCACGATCACCCGATAGCTTTTAGAGAGAGATCGGTTGCACCCGACGGACTGAACACCTGTTCGGATGCAAAAATCTCTTTGGTAAGAGAATAGTTCTTTTAAATAATTTCGTACTTCTTCCGTTTTCTTCCGTTTGATTTTGCGGTTTGTTTGCTTCTGATCAGGCAAACAAACCAGTCGCTCGCAAGAATAGTCTTGATGAGCGGCTACAACTTCAACGCCCCAAGAAAGGGGCAAAGGAGAAGAGTATGAAAATATTCAACGGGTCGCCACACCCAATAAATGTGGTCGGAAACGGGGTCTCTGACCCCGCTATCCGGAAGTTAGTAGTGCCGGCTGACCAGGAGCCGCAGATCCTGGTCAGCATCCCGTCCAACGGGATGTTGAGCGCCAAGATAGAAGACTCGAAAGAGCCTTCGATCAACGGCATTCCGGTGTTCGGGAAGAAGGTCACAGGTTGTGACCCGATTCCCGAAGGCTACGACGTGATAATCGTGTCTGCGCTGTATGTTAGCGCAGCACGAGCCATGGGACTGGATACGGCACGGTTATACACCGTCGCCAATCCGGTCTATTCCCAAGGTGGTAAGTCTATCTTGGGATGTCAGGGGATTTGCCGGGCATTCTAGCTGGCAACCCCCGCATGGCAAAAGGTTTGTGTGTTCCTTTCAAAGAACACTCCTCTACCCACTCACCACGGAGGTCAATGGAGAGTAAAGAAGCCTGAATTTTTCAGGCAGCCTAGTCTCTTGATTAGGCACGTGTTCAAAGTTCGAAGAGCAAAATTAGTTCAATATTTGCTCCTTCGATAGAGTCTGGCTTTTGTGAAGATAGATTCTT
>JAUXSI010000036.1 GCA_030679985.1 Candidatus Moraniibacteriota bacterium
TCGACCTTTTCTTGGGAAGGCATTTTCTTGGTGGTTTTGTAATCGATGATTTCATAGCCGTCATCGGTCTTGTCGATGCGGTCGATGATACCGGAAATTATATGTTTATTATCAGCGGTCCCGATCTCAATTTGGAAACGCGATTCCAAATCGACGATATTGAAATTGGCCGGATTATTTTTTTGATAGTAATCCTGGATGATCCGTACGCCTTGAGAAAACGCAGCACGCTCTTCGTCCGCACTGTCAAAAACCGCCGGGTTCCAGGAATTGGAAAAATGTTCCATTGCTTGATCAAGGGTGGGGGAGAGGATACCGGGCGTGTGGATGAATTTCATCGTCTCATGGATCGTGGAACCGAAAACCGCCTCCTTGGATTTGGGAGTCTTGATATGGTCGATATTTTGGAATTTATATTTCAGCGAACAATTCTGGTAAGTATCGAACGCCGAGTAGGATATTCTCATAGATTATGACCTAATTGTAATCCAGGGCGGCGGCGCGGTCAAACCGGAAAATTCCGACGCAAAAAAATAAGCGCCCGGACAACAAGTGTCCAGGGCGCTTTCTCCGGAATGGGAATGATTTCATTCCCCAGCAGGCCTCCGGAGGAAATCGTGCAGGAGCTTCAGCACTTGGCCGATTGCTAAAGCTCCTACCGTGACCGGCAAATAGAATTTGTCGACCACGGCAATGATTGTTCCGGCGATTATAATGATAGTCGCCAAAACAACCAACCAATTTTCCTGGAGTCCTTGTAAGAACAGGGCCCCAGTCATTCTTTTCTGTTTCTTCATTTTTCCCCGCCTCCCCGGGTTTTTCGTTTTTTTTCATTCGATAGGTACGTTTTGTTATAGCAGATAAATCTGAAAAAGTCAAGGATTCCCTCCTGACGAGCCCTATTTTACGCCCAAGATGACAAATTCCTTGTTTATGGTAAAATAAAAGTATATTAAAAATAACAAAAAAACGATGTTCAAAGACGTGAAAAATCCGAAATCCGATGAAGCGCTCAAATTCGCCTTTACGATCATCGCCTCGGTATTTTTGATAATCACTATCGCCATTTCCTATGAAATAACGCAGTGGATATAGGAATAATCCGGAATCCGGCCAAAAAAAACAAAAGACTTGACGCGGTTCAAGTTTTTTTGTAATATTAAAGCATACTAAATTAGTAGGATATCGGATTATGAAATTTTCCAGCAAAGCCGAGTACGGCCTCAAAGCTATGGTCAATCTGGCCAAGGACGAAACCCGGACCAAAAATATCAAATTAATCGCCAAGGAAGAAACGATCTCCGTCAAATATCTGGAACGGCTTTTGAATGATTTGCGCAAATACGACTTAGTCGAAAGCTTCAAGGGAGCCAATGGGGGATATGCCTTGAAAAGACCCGCCAAAAAAATCAGCGTGGCCGATGTCGTCATCGCCCTGGAGGGACCGATCGCGCCGATGAAATGCGTCGGCAAGACCTGCCGGATGGAACACCAATGTTCCTCGAAAATCGTCTGGCAGATCCTCGGCACGCAGATTGAAAAAACATTATCCCACATAAAATTAAGCGATCTAACCAAATAAAATAAAATTATGCCGAACAAAAAAATATATCTGGACTACGCCGCTACCACGCCCGTAGATAAAGAAGTTCTCAAAGAAATGCTGCCGTATTTTTCGGAAAAATTCGGCAACGCGATGTCGATCCATTCTTTCGGACAAGAGGCCTTGCAGGCGGTTGACGCGGCCCGCGGAAAAATCGCCGATTTCTTCGGATGCGCGCCGACTGAAATAGTCTTTACCAGCGGCGCGACCGAATCGAACAACCTGACGGTCAAAGGCGTTTTGAAGTCATATTACTCCAAAGCGGAAAATGCCGAAATAAAACCGCATATCATCACCTCGGCTTTTGAACATCATTGCATCCTGGATTCATGCAAGGCGGTGGAAAAAGACGGACTGGCCGAAGTGTCCTATATCAATCCTGGCAAAGACGGCGTAGTGAGGGTTTCCGAAATTGCGAAAGCTATCCGGCCGAACACGGTTTTGATTTCCATAATGTATGTCAACAACGAAATCGGCACGGTACAACCGATCGGAAAAATCGCTAAATTGGTCAGAAAAACCAACCAAGCCAAGGCGGAAAATGAATTCAAGACGGTTTTCCACACCGACGCGACGCAAGCCGTCAATTATTTCGACTGCGACGTGGAAAAATTGGGCGTGGACCTGCTTTCAATGTCGGCGCATAAGATTTACGGACCCAAAGGCATCGGGATGTTGTATGTCAGGAAGGGGACCGCGATCAGGAAAATCCAAGACGGAGGCGACCAGGAATACAAACTGCGCGCCGGCACGCATAACGTCACTGGCATCGTCGGCTTCGGAAAAGCGATGGAAGTTTTGAAAAAAAGTATGCCGAAGGATTCAAAAAAAATCCAGGACTTGCGCGATCACCTGATCGGGAAGGTCTTGCGCGAAATACCGAATGCCCGGCTTAATGGATCAAAAACGAAGCGTTCGCCCAATAATGCCAATTTTTCATTCAAGGATATCGAAGGAGAAGGGTTATTGCTATCCCTGGATATGGAAGGTATCGCTTGCTCGACCGGTTCAGCTTGTTCGTCCGGCGCGCTTTCGCCTTCGCACGTCCTCTTGTCGATCGGCTTGAAAGCCGAACAGGCGCACGGATCATTGCGGATGACATTGGGAAAATATACGACTAAAAACGAGATCGATGTGGCGGTAAAAAAATTAAAGGCCATTGCCGAAAGATTGCGGAAAATTTCCGGCTCGGTCCTGGCGGATTACTATTCTAAAAAATAATTTAACTAAATGATATGCGTAACGCGATATCATCGGTTCGTAGATTCGAATCCTATCGGTAGTTTCGCATCGGTATAAAAAAATATGCAATATTCAAAAAAAGTCTTAGAACATTTTACGCGGCCCCATAACCAGGGAGTGATCAGGAACGCTTCGGGCGTCGGCATGGTCGGCAATCCGGTTTGTGGCGATCTGATGAAAATCTATATCAAAGTCAAAAAAGACCGGAAGCGGGGAGAGGTAATCAGCAAAATCGGCTTTGAGACGTTGGGTTGCGCTTCAGCCATTGCGACTTCTTCAATGATAACCGATCTGGCCAAAGACAAGACACTGGAGGAAGCGATGAAGATAACCCGGCAAGACGTGGCTGACGCATTGGAAGGGCTTCCGCCGATCAAGATGCATTGTTCGAATCTGGCCGATGACGCGCTTCATGAAGCTATCAAGGATTACCAAAATAAGCATAAATAAAGAATCTGGGTCGGGCTCCGGAAATCATCCGAAACTCGGCCTGGAAGCATCATCGCTATGGCATACCGCATTACGCCTAATTTGATTTTCCCGATCGGAAATTTCAAAAACATTTCTTCAGGATTCGGAGAGATGAACGTGTATGACAAGACGCTGTGGGGCAAGCATTTGGGCATCGACATATCCGTGCCGCATGACACCAAGGTTTTTTCAGCCGGACGGGGCGTAGTCGTGTATTCAAGGCTGCACCCGGGGGAATTTTCCGAAGATGGCCAAGTTGAAAAAAGGAATTGGGGCGGAATCGTGATCATTGCCCACAAAAAACCGAAGTCCAAGGAGATTTTCTATTCATTATACGGCCATCTGGGCAAACGCTATGTCAAAAGAGGCGATACGATTGAGATGGGCGGAATCATCGGCACGATCGGAAAGGCTATGAGCGAGTCAAATGGAGCTTGGGAGGAAGAACATCTGCATTTTGGAATATATACCGGACCATATCACGGAAAAGTATTGCCGGGTTATTACAAGGAGAACGGCCTGACGGAGACGGAGTACTGGAAAGAACCGGTCAGTTTCATTAAAAATTATAACGCGAAAAATACTCTTATTTAGGGCGGATTGACAGAGAGAAGCCCGTTCCGGAAATATATCGAGTGTCGCACAATGTATCTTTTGCGACATTGCATTGATTTTAAAACATCCTTACCATCCGATATATTTATCCCTATAAATGAATCAGCTCTACCACCCCTCCCTTCCTTAATAAACAACCCTTCTGTTTGATGATTGATATTTTTAAAAAATAAAATTCATATCCATACACATATATCATTCCACCTTGATTAATTATTTGATTTCTCATTTGTTCGCAATAGATTCTTGACCAGAGTCCGATTGGCTGGCTATACGGTATACATCTATGTATGCCAAATTGCCTAAAAACCTTTTTTTATTTGCGCCTCACAGATACTTCTGCTCTACGGATCAAAAAAACAACCCCCTTCATATTGAGGGTCGTTTTTATATTTATGCGAAAACGCTTATAGATATTTTTTCGGATTGACCGGCGCGCCGGTCGGAATCATCAATCCGTTGACGTAGGATGATTCGACCGTTTTGAATGTTTCCGATGCGAAAACTGAAAAATGGATATGCGGTCCGGTTGAATTTCCGGTGTTGCCACTTACGCCGATTTTTTGCCCTTCTTTGACTTTCTCTCCCCGGGAAACGTCCTTTTTGCTCAAGTGTCCGTAGAGCGTCACCAGGCCATCCCCGTGGTCGATAGCGATCCATCTTCCATAGGCGTATTTGCCGTTGTCTCCCGATCCGACCACCTTTCCTCCCCTGGCGGCAAAAACGTTTTTATAACTGATTCCGAAATCAAGCCCGTTATGGAAATTATTCTTATACATCCCGGATGTCTTGGCGAAGCTTGTCTTGCCGTAGCCCTGGGTCTGGATATGCGGGTTGACCGGCCAGGTGAAATAACCGTCTTTGTCAGGCGGCAGATTGGCCATATTGACCGAGTTCGAAAGCCCTTCCTCTAGCTCGTTGATTTCATTGTCAATACTCGCTAAAAGCTCCTTGTATTTAGCGATTTCGGCTTGTGTCTGGCCGAGCAGGTTCTGCTTTTGGTTTTCGCTGTATTGCAGATCCAAATTCTTATCCTCCAGCTCACTTTTCAATTCCTCGCTTTCCTGTTTTTTATCTTTCAAATCGTCATATTCATCCTGCAATTCCGCCCTTGTTTCGCGGATAGTTTTCAAGACCTCGCTTACGCGCCCGCTGGATTGTTCAATGCGATCTGATTGGCTAAAAATATCGGAAAAATCCTGATTGATCAGAACGATATTTAAGAGCCCGCCCTGGTTATATTCATAGTACGATTGGATTAATCCGCCAAGGACCAATTGCTGGTATTTCAGTAAGCTTTCCTTATCCTTGATTTCCCGTTCTAGATCAGCGACCTGTTGTGCAAGGTCTTGGGCTTTTTCCTTAGTCTTAAGCAATTCAACTTGGTTTTTTTGCTGTTGGGTTTCGATATAGGACAATTGGTTTTTGATCGTCAGTTGGGTCTTGTTTTTAATGTCGATCAATTCCTGCGTGTTTTTGCGTTCTTTCTCCAAACATTTGACCTTATCATTGGCTGAATCGCAATCAGTGGCGCCGTACGTCCGGTCTTTGGATGATGTGAAAAACAACAGGCCGAAAACCGCCAAAAACACGGCGGATGTCCGGATGAGGTGCTTGTTTGTGTGTGGATTTTGTTTTTTAACCATAAAGGGAATGCCGTTTATCCAGGGCTTCTGATACATTGCCCATTATACCATAAAATCAGTTTATTTTCAACCAAGCTTTCCTAGGGCATTTTTTAGCCTAAGCAAGCTCTCCTCTTTGCCCAAAACCCAGGCCAGCTCCATCGGCGACGGGGATTTCTGCGCGCCAGAAAGCGCTACACGGAGCGGCCAGAGCAAGTCGCCTTTTTTGTCCCCTGCCGCCGCGAAAAGTTTTTCTTCAATGTTTTTTACTTGCCAGTCTTGCCCGTCGATCCCCCCCAGAACCGTTACGGATTTTTCCAATGAATCCTTCAGGGCTTCGTCAGACATATCTTTCCAGCGCAACATTTCCCTGCCATACTCGATGTCCATAAAAAAGAATCTGTTATTCTCCCCCACTTCAGAAAAATTATTGAGGCGTTCCCGTTCGATGGTCAAAACTTTTTTTAAATATTCTTCAGATTTTTTTTCAGAGCTTGCGTTGATATAAAAATCCTTTTGTTCAAAAAACGGCAAGGCTTTTTCATACAGCTCATCCGAAGAAAGTTTTTTGATGTATTGCGCGTTCAACCAATCCAATTTTTTCAAATCGAAAACCGCGCCGGCTTTGTGCACCCTCTTGATATCGAATATTTTTTCCAATTCGTCCAGCGAATATATCTCCTGGGTCTCCCCTTCGCCCGGATGCCATCCCAAAAGAGCTACGAAATTTATTATCGCTTCCTTCAAGTACCCATTTTTTATATAATCTTCCACCGCCACATCCCCCATGCGTTTGGAAAGTTTTTTCTTGTCAGTGCTGAGCAGGAGTGGCAGATGTGCGAACTCAGGGATTTCCCATCCGAACGCCCGATAAAGCAGGATATGTTTCGGCGTGCTTGGCAACCATTCTTCGCCGCGGATGACATGCGTCGTCCGCATCAGATGATCATCTATCACACTGGCCAAATGGTAAGTCGGAAAACCGTCGGATTTCATCAAGACCTGATCATCGATGGTATTGGAATTGATGGAAACTTTTCCGCGGACCAGATCTTCAAATTCGATGATTTCATCATTGGGAACTTTGAGCCTGATCGTGTAGGCGCAATTCGATTTCAATTTTTCATTGATTTCTTCCGGAGTGACGTTTTTCAAACAATAGCGGTCATACATCGGAGCCTGTTTGCTCGCGATCTTTTCTTCCTTGATCTTGTCTAACCGATCCTGTTCGCAAAAACAATAATAAGCTTTGCCGCTGCCGACCAATTCTTCGGCATATTTTTTATACAGGTCCAATCTTTCCGATTGTATATACGGCCCGAAGTTTCCTGCCTCTATGACTCCCGGGTAATTCTCAGATTCAGTTGTTTTTAGAGATTCCGGGCTCGGACTATGGTTTTTCATAAACACGCCTTCATCCCGATCCAATCCCGCCCAATCCAAAGAGCTGATAAGGCTTTCCACCGCGCCCTCGACGAATCTTTTGCGGTCGGTGTCTTCTATTTTCAAGATGAAAATCCCGCCGTTTTTCTTGGCGAACAGATAGTTATATAGGGCGCTCCGCAAGCCGCCGATATGCAAATAGCCGGTCGGCGACGGCGGAAATCTGACTCTGACTTTATCCATAAATTTTTTTATATATGATTTAATTATTGATCACTTCCAAAACGGCTTGGGCCGCTTCGGCGCCTTTATTGTGCCGGCCGCTGGAACGTTCCTGGGCTTGTTTCAAATTGGCGGTCGTAATTATGCCTAATCCGATCGGCAAATCGGTTTTAAGCATTACATCCATCACGCCGCGGATCGATCCGCTGGATACGTAATGGTAATGATCGGTGTCGCCTTTGATGACGCAACCCAGCGCGATTATCCCGTCATACTTTTTTGTTTGGGCCAATTTCTGGCAAGCCAAAGGGATTTCGAACGCTCCCGGCACCCAGACCGTCCGGATATTTTTTTCCAGAACGCCGCTTTTCCGCAAAATCTCAACCGCACCCACAAACATTTTTCCGGTGATATCCGGATTGAATTTTGAAGCTACGATCGCAATTTTCAATCTTGACCCATCGATTGTTTCCGGTTCCGCCTGTTTTTTCCTGTCCATATTATTTTCTTAACAATTTATCGATATATTTTGCCAGGACATCCGTTTCGACATTGACCCTATCCCCCACCTTGAGCGTCCCGAGATTGGTATTGCCCAAAGTATACCCGACCAAAGACAC
The DNA here is from genome assembly GCA_030679985.1 of Candidatus Moraniibacteriota bacterium. GTDB lineage: Bacteria > Patescibacteriota > Minisyncoccia > Moranbacterales > UBA2206 > JAUXSK01. The sequence continues at coordinate 7,782 of JAUXSI010000036.1, forward strand.
ACTGAACCAGTCCTTGCCGGTAGCGACGACCGTGAGGCTCGTGCCGTTCACCGTCACCGAGCCCTTGTCCGCCACCAAGCGCATAAATCCGGCTGGAATTTTTATTTTTATGACTTTTGATTCTTGAACTTTTTCGATGCCCGTGATTTTTCCGGTCGTGTCCACATGGCCCTGGACCAGATGCCCGTCCAGCAAGTCATCAAGCCGGAGGCTCTTTTCCAGATTTACCCGCGTGCCTTTGATGAAATTTTCCACCGTGGTTTTTCGGATCGTCTCAGGCATATATTCAACCGTAAAATATCCTTTGCTGATGCCCATCACGGTCGAACACACCCCATCCACCGCCACACTCTCCCCTTTCCGGATTTTCCATCCCGCAGGAATTTTTATGGCTACGAAAAGGCTGTCGCCCTCCTGGGAAACTTTTTCGACGCTTGATATTTTTTTTATGATTCCGGTAAACATATCTTACGGGTTACGGATTGGCCTTTCTGACTGACGCCAAGTCCTTCAGCACTTGGTTGATTAACTGTTTCTCGCTTTCGAATTTTACAGCTTCGCGCAATTTCTGGCCGACTTCGACTTCGATTTTTTTGCCATACAGATCGCCTTCGAAATCCAGGATGTGCGCTTCCAATACATCGCGATCCATGCCGACAAAAACCGCAGCCGCATATTCATTGCCTTCAAAAAAAGCTTTTCCGACATAAACCCCGCTTTCCATTTCAGATTTGCCCAGGGCTAAATTAGCAGTCGGAAAGCCCAATGTCTGCGCCTTGCGCTTGCCTCTTATGACGATACTAGCGATCTTTTCCATATTGTTTTTTCTCTTGTTTTATCTTTTTTATCCATCATCCTTGCCGAAAATTATCCACGCGCTTCCGGCGATGAAAATAAGGATTGCGATTATGATCAACATCATCATGCGCTTTTTTCAGATTTCTCCCTTTTGATTATCCTCCAATGGACCAGCAATATAGGCAAAGCCACTACGATCATCGTCAGGGCATCTACGACATTGGACTGCCGCTGCGCGCTATAGCATTCTTCGCCGGTATTGTTCGATTTCCACTGCTCGTAATCCCGCAAAAGGTTTTCCAATTGCGCCTTCTGGTCTGCCGTAGCGACCCCGGCGAAACTGTTCTTATCCAAGGCATAAACCGGCGGCTGTTGGTTGCACTGGTTATAACCGCCCTTCTCCGCCTTCGGAAACAGATAGTATTTAAGTCCGGTGTTCAGCAAGGTTCCCGCTCCGATACCGGTAAAAATAAGGCTGACCGCCACAGCCAGATAAAGATAGATAGTGCGGATTAATTTCACCTTGTCACCCATATTTTTTTACGCAAAACGGCCGACGCGTGGCGTGGGGCAGCTTCGCATTTTAAAGATTAAAAAGAAATCATTTATCCAATACCACCCTGACTGGAAAAACCACCAGGGCTTTAAAAATCCTCTTGGCGCGATAGCCTGGCTCTTGCAAAAACCGCCACAGCCATTCCAGCCCCGCCATCCTAATACATTCCGGCGCCCGCTTTATTCTGCCAGTCAAAAAATCGAAGCTGCCGCCGACACCCATAGCTAATCTTATTTTACTATTTTCCAGCGTTTTTAGCGAATGCAGGAATTTCTCCTGATCCGGAGCGCCGAAATTGCAAAAAACGACCTCGTAATTTCCTATCGGTTGCCCTGTCGGGCATTCGATGGGACGTTTGCCATCCATCGTCGCTCCGCTGATTTCCACGTCCGGATATTTTTTTAAAATAGCATCACGGGCTTCCTGCCAACTGCTCAAGGCGCCTCCGTAACCCGCTAAAAAAACTCTGTATTTTCCGGTATCCGCGATTTTCAAGATTTCTTCCATCAGGTCGGTTCCGGCCATCCGGTTTTTCAAATATTTGCCGAAACGCAAGAAAGCGAACCAGATGCCGACACCGTCGGCGACATTCAAATCACACCTGCTCAAAATATCTTTGAATTCCCCATCTTGTTGCGCTTGCAGGATAAATTCCGGATTGACCGTGGCGATTTGGTGGAAACCGCCTTCTTGTAAAAAAACCGATATTTTATCCAAAATTTCTTGGCGGCTGAGATTGTCTATTTTGACTCCTAAAATATCCATACTGGATCTCAATTTAATTCGCAGCTTTCTATGACGGTATATTCCATCCCGTCCCCCTCGAAATTGCTCGCCATCACATCCGCGCTTTCCACGGTCACCAGCAATGGGAAGTCTTTTTGGATGGACGGTTTTTCGACCAATTCATCCCATTTGTTTTTGCGGATCTTTCCCAGCGTGATGTGCGGACGGAATTCTTTTTTCGAGCTGGTGAAAATGCCTAGCTCTTTTTCCAATTTTTCCACCAGGCTTTTGAGCTCCGCGCTGGCTCGGCCCGTGACCCAAACCATTCTCGGATTTTCCGCGTCCGGACCCAGTCCGATCGAATCGAATTCGACATCGAAAATATCTTCAGTCCGGGCTATTTTCAAAACCTTCTCGCACACTTCATAGGTCGAATCATCATCCACAAAACCCAAAAAAAGCAAGGTTATGTGCAGATTCTCCTCCTTGCTCCACTTGACCGGCAAATCCTGCCACCCTTCTGTGGCCTTAATAAGCCGTTTTTTCGTCCGGCTCGGCAAATTTATGCTGATGAATATCTTTCTCTTCATATCCGGATTCTAGCTTATTTGAAGCCTAAAAGCAAGAACTTCACAATCGGTGGCTGTTAGGATCATATATCTTTACAAATTCCTCAACATTCGGAAAAAGTTTTTCCCGCAAGGCTTCTTCTTTGGTGAAAAATCTCAGCTCCACACATTCGTCAGATGGTTTGAAATCCAAATTTTTTACTTTAGCTTCGTAAATCACATTGGCCGTCCACCACTGACCGCTTCTGACCGGAGCCGTCAAAAAATATGCCGGCTGTTCCTTGGCAGAAACCACCTCAAGCCCCATTTCCTCTCGTATTTCCCGCGCCAGGCATTCCAACGGCTTTTCACCAAAATCCAATCCCCCGCCGGGAAGTTCCCACAATCCCTTCTCTTCAAGTACGAGCAAAAATCTCTTTTCATCATCAAGAATCAAAGCCTTGACACTGATACGATAGAAACAATCCGGAATCCCTAAATTTTTGTTGGTTTCATCTGCCATTCTTTTTAAATTTGCCTTCCTAAATATTTGACATTTGGAAATCCCGCGGCGCAATCATCCCAAAATTCATCTCTCAGTATTTCCGGAAAAACAATGACGTCTTTTAATTCTTCTTTTGAAAACCACGATGCTCCTTTGATAAAGAGTTCATCCGGCCCCTTTCCTTCTATATTTTCCAAACCTATCTCTCCATGAAAGCTATCCGCCAGGGTAAAAATCTCCATATTCAAAATCTGTGTTTCCTTGGAATAGAATTCTCGGATATACAGAACTCTTGAAGTTTCAATTTTAAGGTTGGTTTCTTCAAAGGCTTCCCTTCTAGCACAGTCAAATATGGAACTATCAAATTCTTCAATGCCTCCTCCTGGCGGAACCCACCAAATATATCCAGTCTCAGGATGAACATGCTTGACTAACAGTATTTTGCCATCATTGATAATTATTGTTGCGACGCGGATTCGATGTTGCATAATTTAAAAAAAATATTGAAATATTTCGCCATATCGCTTAAGAATATCTGAAGTCCTGCACTTTGGTTTTTAGATACAAACCCTAATATTCCTGACCTTTTTATTAATTTCATTATACCCTAAATTACAGCGAAACGGAAAAGTGCGGGATTTGCCTGCCTGCCGGTAGGCAGGGGAGAAAAAAATTTGCCCTCCTTTTAGTTTTAACTGTGGCAAATTTTTTGAACCAGATATTCTTTGTTAAACGATGTTCGTTTAACGTTTACGCATCATCTGAAGTTTTCATCCCGACTTAGCAGGCTAAACTTTTGATTTCAGACAATACTTTGTTTAATTATCTCCACCTAAAATTTCATCGGACTAAGGGATGATAATTTCCCGTAGTCAGATATGCGTTGTTAGACGATGTATTTTTAAAAAATTTTATGAACTCGTTGATTACAGAAACCAATAATTAATTATACCAAGCGCGGTTATGGTAGTAAAAATTATTGTCGTAATTAAAATTCCAATTTGCCCAGCCTGTTTCCAGGCCTTCCATGATGAATACATCCAAAATGGTTGGGCAAGTAAATTCAATATAAGTCCGTACTGTGGAAATTTCAAGGAAGTTGCTATTTGAGCTCCAATCGTTAATCCAGGCAGGGCAAATTGGGCTACATTATTAAATAATTTTTCTTTTTTAGATGTATCATTCATAAAATTTTTTAAAAATATTTCACATAACGTATCGGCATCATCTGAAGTTTTTGTGTAGCGATAGCGGAACAAAAATTTGGGAGAAGGAATTTTTCTTACCTTGGATTATGAATGTGAAAAATTCCTGAACCGGATATGCCGTGTTAGCTGATGTATTTTTTTGTCTTCTATTTTATTGGTACAAACTTTGTTTATTCTAAAAGAAAATTTGATTTTGTTTTGTTTCAAAAAAGAGGGGTAGGGGTGAATTTTTTTAAAACAAAACTCCTCATAGATACTCAGGATTTCACGTACTTTTTCTTGCATTTCTTTCTTCTGAAAATTGATGTAATTTTTCAACTAGCTTTTTTCTAAGTTCGGATTTGGAAGAGTAAAATCTGAACGCATAATTTCAGCTTCAAATTTATCTAACGGAAGACTTTCTCTATCAGTTCATCGTCTCACAACCCGAACCTTTTATTTTTAACCAGCCAATCTAAAGGCTGTCAATGATTTCACGCGCTTCTTCTTGCGTTTCTTGTTTTCTGAAGATGCGTTTTTCCAAAAGTCTTTCTCCTATTTGTTTTCTCTTTTCAGGTGGAAGTCCTGCGCGACCAGTCGCAACTTCTTCGGGAGTTAATTGTTTCCCAATTTCAACAGTTCCATCATTATTAACTCCAATATATTCATAAATCTCTCGTTCTTCAGTCATAACATAAAGAGGCATACCTCGTGTAGTCGCCACATCAAAACCAGTGCGATATTTATTCACAATCTCCATATGAGTTTCTTCCCCTATGCGAATATCTCTTTGCCATTCCTGATCGTTATTACTTACCTTTTTTGCTCGCTCTAATCGTTCTAATTGTATTTTTGTTGATAAACTGTCCGCCCAAAAACGTCCACTATCATCCCTTGCTACATTCTTAAAAAACCCAAAAACTTCTGGGTTATTAACTACAACCTCATTTTTACCAAATGATCCCGTACTTTTATATTCTTTTGCATGTTCCTCAGTCTGGCGACCGACTATTTTATTAATATCTTCAATTGTTGCGTCAATACCACCTAGGCTTTTTCTATTTTTTATTCCAAGTGCATAAGTATTTGCGTCTCCATGTGAAGCCTCTCCAATCTGGCCTCCGCCCAATAAAAGCCCGCATGATCCTGGCCACAAAGAAGCCTTTTTCCCGGGGGTAACTGATGAAGCGGAAATCGACGGCTCAAGCGCAAGTAGAGCATCCAAATCATCTTCGATTGTTGCTTTTTCAGAAACATTCGAATAAACATTGTGCCTAAATACGTCGTCGTCTGAAATTTTATGTACAATAAAAGCATTGTTGCGCTTCATAACATGCTCAAGTGAACGATTGAGCGTATCAAAACGCTCTCTTGCTATTGCGTCAGCTTTTGCATAATGTTCTTCGAGTTTTTCTTTGAGTGATTTAATTTTGCTACTATTATCCACTAATTGTGAAATATTCTCTCGCTCATCCTGTGCGTCTTGATCACTTAACTTCGCGGTTGAAATTCTTTCCTTTAGCACATTTGCTTCCTCACTTTGCGACTCAAGAATTCGTCCAAATTGATTGTCTTCTTGCTCACTTTCCATGTTTTCTGTAGAAATAATTGAATTCTCAGTCGTAGATTTAAGAGCTAAAAGTCTTTCCCGTTGCGCTTTTCGTTGTTCGCGAATTTCTTGTGCTAATTTTTTCCGTTCCTCGGCTAAAAATTTCTTGGATGCCTCTTTTTCACTTAATATCTCTGGATTTTCAATTGCCCGCTCTTTCATTACAGACATGCTTTCATATGAATCAAAAATGCCTTGTTCTCCAAGTTTAGAAAAATCCGCTTCATGAAGTTGATACACAGGACCAATTGAACCATCTTTCATATATCTGATTTCATTTCCCTCCCAATCTCCATTACTATTTTTACGCAGAGCGTATCCTGTTATCCTGCCTTCCTCATTTTCAGTTTTAACAATTACCGAACCTTTGAAATTTCGATCTCTCGTAATACCTACAATGCTGGCCTTTTCAGATTGGGATTTTGTAGGAGAAATTTCAGTCTCTAATTCTTTTTTTGCCTCTTCTGCCTCTACACCTAAATTTTCAAATATTTTTTTATCTTTACCATCAACAATTAATCCATCTTTTTCGGCCATTGTTTCAACCTGCGACAAATCATCGGCACACTCTTGTTTGAAATGGTCTGTTTGTTTTTCCGCTTCACTTGTCATTTGTTGACGCAACTCTTCAGCATCTTCAACGCTTCGCGGAGCTCCATGATTTTCTTGAGCTTCAGGTTTTTTTATTGCTTCATTTGCTGATGGTTCTTTATACATACTATTTCAATTTTTCCCTTAAAGTCTTAATCTTTTGCTCATCGAATTTTTTAGAAATATTTTTCAAAAGCTCCAATTTCCTCCTTTTTAAAGAGTCAATTTTGTTTTGAAATTTTTTCCAGGCTTGCTCATATTTTTCCGTTTCTGCTGACATAGTGTAAAAAATTTATAAGTTTAACTTTTTTGCGATCATAAGAATCAACAAACACCTTCTTCCCCTATATAAATAAATTAAAAATCAAATTTTCTGTCCTTATTTAAATCACAAATCTTAAAATTACCACCAAAGACAAAAAAATATTTCGTCTAACGTTTACGCATCATCTGAAGTTTTTGTGCAGCGATAGCGGAACAAAAATTTGGGAGAAAGAATTTTTCTTACCTTGGATTATAAATGTGAAAAATTCCTGAACCGGATATGCCGTGTTCTGCGATGAATTGTTTGCCGTCCCTGTTTATACAACAACCTTTTCGAGGAGGATTCGATTATCTTTAATGAAGGGATGGGGTTGAACCTCGGCGAAATTAAATCCAGCTTTGACCAAATAGGATAACATTTCTCGACGATTATTTCTGGTTTTTATAGTTAGTTTATTATAGCCGTGGTTTTTCGCCCAATCGTTCAAATATTGCATCATACTGTTTAATAATCCAAGCCGACGAAAGAGAGGGTCAACCCCAGCCATCCAACAGTAAAAGGAGCCGTCATTATTTTTATCATATGACACCATGTAGCCAGCTGGTTGATTATCAACATACGCGACCAATATCAAACTAACCGCATTTTTATAATGACCTTCAAAATATGCTTTATCATATGGTTTATCAAATTCGGTGATAGTCGCATTAACCTTGACGGCGACCTCAATCGAATCCTCCTTTATCACAATGCTTTTTGTCATAGAATTACTTTGATATTTTTGAGAGGCAAATAATTTTTCGCAGAACTCGTTTATATGCGAACTTATTGCTGAGTAATAACTGAAATTTGCAGGTTATGCGAACTTTCATTGCTAGTGCCGTTTATGATTTTGTCTATTAGTCATATAAAATCCTTCTTATATCCCTATTCTACTCAATTTCTAGCCAAAAATCAATGATTTTAATTATAAAAATATTGAAGCCCCGCCGATCTGATGATCAACGGGGCTTTTTTTGTCCGCCTCCTTAGGGACTATTTGTTTTTATTGCACCAAATTCTGGCGTTCTGGAACATCCGAAGCCATGGTGAATTTTCATATTGCCACTCAACTGAATTGGGCAACTGGTAGCGTACGGATGTTCTTTCCGGATGTGGCATTAGCATGTTATGCCTTCCGTCGGCAGTGCACAGCCCTGCAATGCCTTCTTTCGATCCGTTCGGGCAGAATGGATACTTTTCCGTTTCCCTTCCTTCAGGATCGACATAACTTACCATCACCAGGCCTCTGGACTTGATTTCATCCAGGACCGAGTCATCTGCGTCAAACCGACCTTCGCCATGAGCGAGATGTACCGGCAAGATTGATCCACTCATGTCCTTGCAAAGCACTGAGGGTGAATCCTGAATCTTGATCCATGTCGGCCGGGTCTCGAACTTCTCGCTTCTGTTGTGAACAAACGCGGGTTGCTCTTCTTCCGGCATGCGATATGGCACCACGCCCAGTTCCGCCATCAGTTGGCAGCCATTGCAGATTCCGAGGCTCAAAGTGTCGGGTCTTTCAAAAAATTCCCTAAACTCTTTACTGATAGACTCGTTGTGCTTTATGACTGCCGCCCATCCTACCGCGGATCCAAGGACATCTTTGTAGGTGAAGCCGCCAGGAAACAAGATAAATTGAAATTTCTTGAGGCTCCCTGCCACGATGTCGTTAAGGTTTATGTCGTATACATCGAAACCCGCCAGATAGAGCGAGTTTCTTGCCTCTTCGTCGCTGTTTACGCCTTCGACTCGGATGACTGCCGCTTTCGGCTTCCCGACATAATCGGTTTTGACCGGAGCAATCAAATCGGGATTGAACGTCAGGGCGCACGACGGATTCGGTGCATCGTAAAGATTTTCCCGTTCACTTCTGACACAGGACTCGACATTCTGTTTCAGTTCCATCTGATAGGAAGTTTCCCTCCATAGCAAACGCATTTTCCGCATGTCCTCACAGAAGACCTTCTGTCCATTAACGATTACGTCAACCACCTTGTTTGTCATGGTGTTTCCGATGTGGTGGACGAGGTGTTTCAGCCCAGCCTTCCCGAACGCTTCCATTACGGCGTCTTCATTGCCGTTTTTGCATTCGATCACGCAACCCAGCTCCTCGTTGTACAAAACTTTGAGAGCGCTGGCCGATTGATTCGAAAGCTGGACGCTTGCGCCGCAGTTTCCTCCGAACAACATTTCCAGGAGGGTTACCATGATACCGCCACGGTCCTTGTGATGATACGCAGAGATGAGGCCTTTCTTGACGAGATTCTGCACCACATCGAAGGTATTATTGACTGATTGCGGATCGTCAACATCCGGACATTTGTCGCCGACTTGGTTGAGGCATTGAGCCAGGACACTTCCGCCCATCCTTGTCTTGCCATTTGCCAGATCCACGAAAATAATTGAGCTTTCACCCGGATGCTTGAAACTGGGCGTCACTCTCATTTCGTAGTCCGGACATTGGGCATAAACAGACAGGACTAACGTACTTAGCGATCTGGCGATTTCTTTCTTTTTGCCGTCGGCGCTGGCAGGCACTTGTGCTGCCATAGACATTGAATCCTTACCGCCATTGATGTCAAACTTCAAATCATCCGTGATTTTTTTGAGTGTCATCATAGCGTCTGTCAGCCAGGCCAAACCGCCTGGCAATTTGACAGCCAGCATCCAGTTAGCTGAAGACTTGATATCCCTGCAGTTTGTTATGACCACCGGAGCAAGCTTCAGAACACCTTCAGCTGCAACAACTCTCACCATTGATTCCGGTGAGATGAGACCGATTGCCGGTCTCTGGGCAACAGCGTTTGCCTGGCCTGATTTGGAAAACGGACCAGGGGTTATGATTGAATAATCGCAGATCGGCAATTGGGTGGCGCCATCGCGCATAGACTGGACGATTTTACCAGTAACGCTTTGGTCCACCTTGTTGACCGCCCACTCCTTGGAACAAACGCCGATATGGCGCAAAACACGATCTGCTGCACCAAGAACACTCATCTCTTCCGGGATGACCAAGGGCTGAAGATCCAGTTTTTGGCGAGTATCTGAAAACTCTTTCTGAGGATACTGGCTAAAGACATGGCTGAGATCGAGATCAAGAACGTTGTTTCCTGTTTCCTCGTCAACGATAACCACTCTGCCATCTCCGGTTATTTCGCCAATAACGGCCACTGGCACATCTTCCCTTTCGCCGATGTCCAGGACTTTTTGAAGATTTTCCGGACGGACGATTATGTGCAGGTTTTCTTGGAATTCGCAGACCAGTTTTTCCACTGGTGACAAAGTTTCGTCTCCGGTCTTGATCCTTCCGAGATAGAACTTTGCTCCGGCCGGACACACCATTTCGATAGATGCATTGGTCACTCCGCCGGCCCCTTGGTCGGTCATGGTCTCGATCGGGTTTTCATCTCCCATATCGGTGCATGTCCGCAAGTATTTATTGGTTTTGTTGGCCATCTCTCCGTCAGCCCGTTGGACTGAATTGAGATCAAGCTTGGCTTTGTTTTCGCCTGCCATCAAAGAAGAAGCAGCTCCGCCGCCGAAACCGATCCGGTATGCATCGCCACCAACTTTAACAACCAGCCAGCCTTTTTGAGGGATGTTTTTTTCGACATGCCGTGAATCCATGAAGCCGAATCCGACGGTATACATCACCGGCTTCACGTTTTCCCAGCGTTGTCCTCCGATCCTCATACCGAACGACTCGAAAAATAGATTGATGACAGCTTCGCCGTATTCATTCCCATCATTGAAGCAGCCATTGGTCGCACGGATGAAAAAACTCAAAGGACTTTCCGTCAGTTCGTCATAGAGGAATGAAGAGTCCTCCCATGGCAATGGGTAGCCTTCAATATTGAGATTGCCACCCATAAATCCGGCTCCGCCCGCAACAACCATTGCACCTCTTCCGGTTGCTTGGTTGTCACGACGACGTCCGCCTCCGCCGGTAGCTGCGCCCGCATACGCTTCCCAAAGACTGGGATGGTTGTGGGTTTCGGCTGTCAGCACCAGGTGATAGAAAATCTCGGCCATACGCATTCGCGAAGGCATGCCGGGTTTTTCAGGAATGATGACGGAAGTTTCAAATCCTCCGATCACCGACGAATTGTCATGGAAAGCGATGATACTGTTGTCCTTGTTTTTGAGCGTGCTCTGAACAAGGTTCATGAGTGTAAACGGCATAGGTTCGCCGTCGATGATGAGTCTGGCTCTGAAGATATGATGGCGGCTATGTTCCGAGTTGGCATTGTTGAGATAACAAAACTCAACGTCGGTGATATCTCGTTTCATCACATCATTGAAAAGGTATAAGATATATTCCATGTCGGCATCATCCATCGATCCGCCATATTTTTTCTTGGCGTCGATGAGTGCCTGCTTGCCTTTTTTGAGCGTCGGAATATAAGCAAGCTTCTTCGGTTTTCTGCCTGTCCTGAATGACCGAAGACCCTTGGGATAGTAGCACTCGATCATCTTGTCATGGATCAAGGAAATAATCTTCATTTCCTCCTCGGGAAGCAAATCCCTGTCCATGATGATCTTGTAACGACGACCTTGCTCGAGCCTATAGATGCTCTTGAGACCGCACTTTTTGCAGATTGAGACCGCATTTGTCGAATCGGATGTCGCGAAATTGAGACGCGGACCGACTTCGATTATGTTCGTGCCAGACAAGAAAGATTTTTGGGAAAATCTTTTCTTGTTGCGCCGATCGCGCAGAAGACGGGATAATTTTTCTTTTTCTTCCGCCTTCAGCGCACCTTCCGATCCGACACAAAAGACACGTTCGGTTTCCAGACCTTGCACTTCCGGAACAATTTTTTTGATTTTTCCCAGAAGGAATGACAGTTTCTCTTGAGAGAGCAATGGCTCTCGATAAAATCGATACGTCCTTTTCAAATTTTTCTTCAACTTTTCCATTGTCATAACATCCACCTCCATTTAAGCTAACGGGATTTAACCATTGATCAGATATTGACCATTTATATATTTATTCACATCTTTCAATGCGTTATTCTGTTGTCAAAGTGCCAATCAGACCCACTTTCAGTGAGTCACCTATTCTATCAAAGTGACACGAAATAGCAACTTGACACAAACAAAAAAGTCTGGCGAAAATTACCAGACAGTTTATATTGAAAAATATTTTTAGTTCTTTTTTACCCAGAAAAAAACTAAAGTCGCGAAAATCGCTCCCAATGTGTCAGCCAGCATGTCTTTTTGCGCGTCCCAGATGTCTCCCTGGCTGCCAAGATAGGCTATTCCAGCTTCCGGATTAGCCAAGTCTGCGTAAATCCATTCGACGAGTTCGTATGACATCGCGACAGTCGCGATGGCAAAAACCGGATACGTGAAAAGTAAAAATTTGTTAGCTACCAACTTTTTGACCCAAAGCCATTCGGCGATGGCAAAAGCATAGAAGCCGACGGAAAAATGCGCAATGCGGTCAAAATGATTCCTTTCAAATCCAAAAAAATCCGTCACCCGATCAAAAGGCACCATGGCGAATGTCCAATGGCCACCGATTGTGTGTAAATATATCAAAACAAACATGAAGCCATAGGCCAAATTGGAAAAACGAATCTTTGCTACGTAGAGCCCGATTAAAACAGCTACAATTACCCAAACGGTCAGATTTTCCACAAACCAAGTCGCCCTATCGACCGGATCAAAAGCCAGCATTATAAATTCAACCAGATAAATTCCAATGAGCCAGAAAAATAAATTCAATGGATTTTTTTGTTTTTTCATTTTTTTATTTAAAATTAAATTTCTCGCACGATTCCGCCAATCCTTACATCACTAGGGCTTTATCTTGCCAGGAGCGCTAAAATCATAAACATCCGCCTTATCAGTGTTCACAAGCCCATAAGTTTTCTCGTATACTTCCATTTTTTCCTTAAGTAATTCAGGATCTTTTAAAAATTTCTTTATTCCTTGAAAATGAGCCGCTCCATAAATTACCGAAATCTTCCTATGATCTTCCAACAAATTTAAAATTTCTTTCGCCACCAATGCGTCCCTATAATCAAGAGAAACTAATAAAAAATTTTCCAGTATGCCATCTTTGTCCGTTTGAATGCTTGCTTCCCTTGCCGCTCCGGAAATTCCGTGCAAGCCGCCAGCAATCAAGATGCCCGTTGCGGCTATTCCTTTCAAAAAATCCCTGCGCGAAAAAAGATTCTTATCAGACGAAGAACCATAGCCAAGTTCATTTCTAAATCTTCTCATTTGCATCTCATGGGCCATCTTATTTAATTTGGCTGTTATATATGTCGCAGAGCCAAACGAAGCTAATATGGGAAAAATATCCATAAGCCTATTTACGGCAGCATCTGAAATTTTTTTCTCCGGATCAGCTACTATCATTTTCTTGCCATTTTCTCGGGCTATTTGGGTTATTGCCTTATAAAAAGTTTTAATATCAGACTGATTTTCTTTTTCTTCAAAAACAGCCAGTTCGGAAACTAAAACATCGGCATTTTCTATGTAATTTCTAATTTCAGATCCAAATTCGTCTAAAGATTCCTTTGTATGCCTAACATTAAGAAAATCTACGCTTCTGTCATTATTTAAGCATATGGATTCTTTCCTTAAAAAAGATTTTAATCTGTCCGGCTTATTGCCGGACTCATGCCTAACGCCTGTATTTGTTATTTTTTCAAACATGCTTTTTGAATAGCTACCGACTTATTGTTTTTATTGATTGTTTCAATATCTCTGCATTTACAATCCTTATTTTTTCATCGTTTTGCCTATAATCATGATCAACTCCAGGAATAATCACAAATCTTTTTGGGTTATTGGCATTATCATATATTTTTTCTACTTCTTGCGGCAAAACTATGTCATCCAGCTCACCAGCAATCAGAATCACGGGAACTTTGATTTTTTTTACGCTTTCCAAAACATTATACCGATCTTTGTCTTCAATATGAGAATATGGGACTTCGAATTTAATATCTTTATTTCTGTCTTCTGGTAAATCTCGAGCAGTTTCTATGCCATTCTCCGTACTAAATGAATCATTTTTTTCTGTTGATTATTTTTTCAACTTTCATACAATATTCTGTCTTTCTGCAGAATATAAGAATATTGCCTTAATGCTTTTCAAAATGTTTTTATGAACTTTAAAAAGCGTTTGCCATAAGGAGACAACGAGTGACCAACCACTCTGCCACGACGAAATTTATTTATCAGTCCGGATTGTACAAGTTTTTTAGTGTGCTCAGAAATGGTCTTGACATTGCCTTTCATAATTCCACAAATACTATCTAATGCTATTCCACTATTTTCAGCGATAATAAAAAGAATTTCAATTCTTCTGTGGTTAGCCACACCCTTCAAATGTCGTTCCATTTGTTTCGGTGTTTTCTCGCCTGGATTTATTCTAATTCTCTTTTTTGCTAACATCTTCTTCGTTTAAATTTTTACCGGCATCAATGCAGAATTAGTATTTTCATTATATCATATTCTGGGTTTCTGCAGAATGTGAGAATGTGACTTTTTTAAAATATTAAGGTAATTTAAGCTAATTCAATCTTACCCACCACCTTTTCATAATCGGCAAGGATAATGTCGAAAGCAAATAGCCAGCCACTGGCACGACAGCTTTGAGGAATGGAATTGTTTCCTTGATGATGACAAGCCAACAGATCGCTACTACATATGTGATGGCCGCGATGAAAATTCTTCGCGTCCAGCTGGTTTCCCAGGTCTTGTCAATTTCAACTCTTTGGTTCCGCTCTTTGATTGTTGCAATTTCTTTTTCGATATCCATAGATTTTTTATTAACAGCTAGAATTTATTTTACCGTTTGCGATTCATAAATCAGCATGGCATATCCTTTGAAAATCTAGCCTTCTTTATCCAATTGCTTTTTGAGCGCAAGGATATGTTTGCCATTCTATTTCCCGATAGAACTTATAGACCTCCAAATTATCTGGAATTCGATTTCTTCCTCGTTAGAGCTTCTCTCGTGCTCGATATTTATGATGGCCTCAGCCGGAACATTTTCTTATGAAGTTCGCGCATCACTTATCTGTCGGCAAAAAATCCAGCAATAAAAACCGCCATCCAAATTGCGGCAGCTGCAATCGTGTAAAGCGACGGTATTCTTTTGCCCAAGCCTTGTTTGTAGTTAATCGTGGACCAGGCTGCTTTCACACCCATCAGGACAAGAGCGGACAGGCCGGCCAAAGCATGGAAATTAAAAGACAATCCCTCGGAAATCATGGACATCAACAAAGTCCCTGCCAAGTCAAAGACAAATCCCAGCCAGAACAAAATCAAAATCTTCAAGGAAATTTCCTTCTTCGCGAATTCCTGCAAGATACTGACCGCATAAAACATCAGAGCTAAAAACACGGAGATGATGGCAAATAGAAGCAACATGGTTTTTTATTTTTTAATTATTTATCTGTTCCTATTATAACATATCGGCATTTTATTGCCGGGAAAATTCAGTCAAAAATTTATGTTTGATCATAGCACACATTCCGATATTCTCAAGAATGTCAGAATGTTATCCTGCGGCATTTTTAGCATTTCTTTCGCGGAAGCATCAAAAATGCCCCATTTGCTAGGATGGAGCCTGTGGCTAAGCGGAGCCCCAAGCGACAATGGGCATAATTGCCAATTTTAGATATTGGCGGACAGTCCGCAAACTTGGTAGAATAGGCTTATGAAGAAACCTTCTAAAATCATCATCGATGTCGTGCCGATCGCCCGGATTCCGCTGTCGCGGAACCAGAGTTTTTCGTATTTGTCGGACGCGGAAATCCCGGCCGGATCCTTGGTTTCCGTGCCGCTTTTCCGCCGGGTGACCGAAGGCGTCGTGACCGGTCATCGGCCGGATTTTGAGAGATTGGGCAACATCGAACTCAAAAAAGTAGCTTCGGTTTTGGAAGAAAATTTCTTGGATAAAAAACAGATCGGGCTGGCGCAATTTATTTCTGATTATTATTTTTCCCCACTGGGAATCGTGCTCAAATCGTTCATACCAAAACGCGTCAAGGCGCGGGTCAAAAAGTCAGACCCTAAACCTGTTATGGCTATCTCTGCAGCCGGACCTTTGGGCGGTGCTCGGAAAATCATCCTTACTCCGGAGCAAAAAAACGCCATCAAAAAGATAACATCCGCTAATTTAAAATTAAAAATTAAAAATTTAAAATTCTTGCTGTATGGCCCCGCCGGTTCCGGCAAGACCGAAGTTTATATCGAAGCTGTCAAAAATCTTGAAAAAAATGAACAAGCCTTGATACTTCTGCCGGAACTGGCCCTGACCCCGCAAGCCATTGAGAGATATGGCGAACATTTTGGGATTGAAAACATCGCGGTGCTGACCAGCAAGATTTCCAAAGGCGAGTATTATCGCCAATGGCAGAAAATCAAATCCGGCGAAACCAAAATAGTCATCGGCACGCGTATGGCGGTTTTCGCGCCGTTCAAAAAACTCGGATTGATCGTGGTCGATGAAGAACAGGATATGTCATACAAGCAGTGGGATATGAATCCGCGCTATGACGCGCGCACGGTCGCCGAAAAACTGGCCGAAATGCACCGAGGCAAAATCGTTTTCGGCTCCGCCACGCCCAGCATCGAATCATATCAAAAAACGCTTTCCGGAGAATTCGTTTTAATTGAAATCCCCCATCTGAAAATTCCGGGTGCGCCGCAGAAAGATTATGACGGACCGGAAGTCCTGATCGTGGATTTGAAAAAAGAAAAGTGGGAGAAAAACCATTCCCCCATCTCGCGCAAACTGCGTTCCGAAATCGCCTATGCCTTAAAAAATAAACTACAAACTATTTTATTTATCAACCGCCAAGGTATGAGCAGTTTTTCCATCTGCTCCGGTTGCAAGACGGTTTTGAAATGTCCGAAGTGCGAAAAAGCCTTGATTTATGACAATAGCGGAGTATATAAATGCACCAGTTGCACTTACCGGACGTCCATCACCCCGGAGTGCTCCAAGTGCCGCGGCCTCGCCTTCCAAAATATCGGCTTGGGCACGCAAAAAATCGAACGGGAGATCGCCGGAATGTTCGCGGGCGCGCGGATCGCCCGTATGGATAGCCAAACAATGAAAGTTTCCGGCGCCCAGGAAAAAATTTACCGTGATTTCGCGGAGGGGGAAATCGATATCCTGATCGGCACCCAAATGCTGACCAAAGGCTGGGACTTGCCGAATGTGGCTTTAGTTGGTATAATTGACGCGGATAATATGCTGGCGATTCCCGATTTTTCCGTAAATTCCCGGGCTTTCCAGAACATCATCCAAGTGGCCGGACGATCCAATCGCCCGCACGCCAAATTCCGCGGAATGGTCATTATCCAGACGTTCAATCCGCTCCAGGAACTTTTCCGCTTCGCGGCGGAGCGTGATTTCCAGCGATTTTTTGAAAAAGAAATAAAAGAAAGAAGGGATCTGTCCCTGCCGCCGTTCGGCAAATTGATCAAATTGGTTTTCCAGGATTACGACAAAAAGAAAGTTTTCCAAGAAGCCGACCGGGTGTACGGGATTTTAGCGGAAATCGACGATATGGCCATTTCCATTTCCGAACCGCAGGACTCTTTCGTTGCCAATGTACGCGGCCGCTATCGGAAGCAAATTATCATTAAATTAAAAAATAAGGCTGTCACTGCAGGAGTCAAGGCTATATTATCAAATTTACCCGCTGGCTGGCTCATCGATGTCGATCCGATCAGTATAATCTAAAACCATGTCTGAGTTGAAAATAGTCAAATATCCCGATCCCCTCCTCTCAAAAAAAGCGGAGCTTATTACCGATGTCAAAAAGCCCGCCATCCGAAAACTCATCGCCGATATGCTGGAAACTATGGAAAAAAACAGCGGCGTCGGGCTGGCCGCGCCGCAAGTCGGAAAATCCATACGCCTGTGCGTCATCCGCGTAGACGACGAAACCTACGCTTTGATCAATCCGCGCATCACATTCAAGTCATATCTGAAAGAAGTCTGGGAGGAAGGCTGCCTTTCCTTTCCTGGCAAATTCATTCCGGTCAAACGGCATAAGAAAGTCCGCGTCAAAGCGCTCGATGAAAACGGCGCAGAGGTGACCATAAAAGCCGAGGGTCTTCTGTCGCGCGCCCTGCAACACGAAATAGACCACTTGGACGGGACCCTATACATTGAGAAAGAAGTGAAAATCAAAAAGAAAAAGCCTTAAAAAATCATAAAGAGCGTTCCTGAAACTGGACTTTTGAACGGTTAACAAATTCGATTATTATGCCAGAAAACAAAAAAAATCTACGCGTGGTTTTTATGGGTACTCCGGAATTTTCCGCCACGATCCTAACCGCGCTTATCGATGACGGTTACGGCATCGTCGGCGTTTTCACCCAGTCAGACAAAAAAGTCGGCCGTAAACAGATCTTGGAAAAATCCCCCGTGAGGATAGTGGCGGAAAAAAACGGGATTCCGGTTTTCACTCCCGCCAAACTTCACGCGGAAGCCGTCGAAGAATTGCGATCGTTGAAGCCGGATTTGATCATATTGGTGGCTTATGGGAAAATATTGCCGCAAGCCGTGCTGGATCTGCCCAGGCTCGGCGCGATCAATATCCATCCGTCGCTTTTGCCGAAATTTCGCGGTCCCTCCCCTATCCAGAATGCATTATTAGCCGGAGAAAAAATCACCGGCACGACCATAATGCTGATGGATGCCGGCATTGATACGGGTGATATTTTGCGACAAAAAGAAATTGCGATCAATCCGGACGAGACCTATGTCGAATTAGCCGAAAAACTATCCGGTTTTTCCGCCGAATTGCTATTGGAAACCTTGGACGGGTTTTTAGCCGGCAAAATAGTCCCGCAAAAACAGGACGGGACCTCGGCCTCCTATTGCAAATTAATCAAAAAAACCGACGGGCAAATCGATTGGGAGGATACTGCGAAGAATATTTACAATAAATATCGCGCCTTTGCCGCTTGGCCGGGTATTTTCACCTCTTGGAACGCTGACGGGCAAGCCAAACGCATCCAGCTGAAAAAAATCACCCTGATCGGCGACGATCCCGCGGATCGCCGTCAGCCAGGCGAGATTTTCCGGCAGGATAATTCGATCCACGTCCGGACAGCGGACGGAGCAATCGGACTTGCGGAGATACAACTGGAAGGGAAGCCGGCCGTCAAGGCGGTCGACTTCATCAATGGCTATAAAAATTTTATCGGCAGCAAACTAAACTGATATGATGCAAGAAAAAGCGAGAAACAATGCCATAGCTCTGTCCATCGGATTTTTTTTGATCGCTCTGATCACCCTTGCGACTATTTTCCGTCCGTCTCCGAAAATTAAAAGCCCCGATTCCGGAAGCGCGGCCCGGCAAAGCGACCTCATAGGAAAATTAGACGCCGCTCCGAAAATCTCCAACGGCGAACTGTCCAAAAAGATCCAGCGGAAAGAAAAGATGACGCTGATAGATATCCGCTCCGAAATCGAATATGCCCGCGAACATTTGCTGGATTCGCAAAATATCCCGCTAGCGGAGATCAATGAGGCGCTCAATATATTGGATAAGCACGCAACCTACGTATTGATCGGCGCCGATGGCATATCCGAACCGGTCGCGACGGTGCTGGACGACCTGTCGGACAATGGCTTTGAAAATATGTTTTACCTTGAAGGCGGATTTTCCGCTTGGAAAGACGGCTATTACCCGACGATTTCCGAAGGCGATCCGAACCGGTTTACCGACCAATCCAAAGTAAATTATATCCAGACTGACGCATTAAAAGAACTGGCCGGTTCGGGAAAAAACCTGCTAATTATCGACGTCAGGAAAAGCGACCGGTTCAACGAGGGACACCTGGACGGATCTATAAACATCTTCCTGGACGATCTGGAAAAGAGAAGAAAAGATATCCCGTTCGGAAAACAAATAATCCTTTGCGATGACAACGGACTAGGAGCCTTCAAGGCGGCCGTCAGGCTGTCCGATATG
The DNA here is from genome assembly GCA_030679985.1 of Candidatus Moraniibacteriota bacterium. GTDB lineage: Bacteria > Patescibacteriota > Minisyncoccia > Moranbacterales > UBA2206 > JAUXSK01. Next base: position 27,574 of record JAUXSI010000036.1, read on the forward strand.
GGATTTTACAACGTCCTCACGTTTTCGGACGGATTGGATAACTGGAAAAAGAAAGGCTATCCGATCGTGAAATAGGGTTTGCGAAAAAGCCAGTCCGAAGATGCTTTCGACATATCCGTCAACTGGTCCTGCTAACCGGGTTTTTCGCGATATACGAATACAATACCAAGGCCTGGGAAGCTAGATATTTTATTATCTCCTGGTTGTTATTATCGCGACCCTGGAACGCGTCAAAAGACCTTATGATCAGGTAACTCTTTATGTCATCGATAGTTTCATGCGAACGGAAGACGATGTAGTCGCCCGATTGCTTTATGAAAATATTTTCCCCCATCAAAAACAGATCCGGCTTCTGTTCGGGTGAACCGCACTTGTCGTTATGGCAGACATGCTTGATGATTTCATTGGTCCTGACATTAAAAAAAACCAGGGTGGCGCATTCCGCCTTAAGGAGAAAAGTGGCCGACTCCGTAATTGAATGATATATCTCTTTTTCGCGCTTCTCATTCAGATTCGTCCGTTCGGACAGGCCCATTCCGATCTGCATCAAAAGATCCATCTTGCGGTTTATCTCGCCGATATAGCTGTACGATTCGATCAAATCCCGCGCTGTCTGCTGCAACCTGCGCTGTTCCCGCTTTTTTTCCTTCTCTTGGACGGCCAATTGGTGTTCCTTCAGGATAAAAAACAGGAATCCGAGCATTCCCAAGAGAAATATCGCCAGCTCTTCGATCCGTTCATGCGGTATGCCGAAATAATCCTCGCGGAAAATGTCCGGAATCATTACGGCGATTATGAATATAGCTAGATATAACCAATACATAGGTTTTTTTAAGATTAACGGAAGCCTGCGTCCGGTTCCTTGCTTTTGTCGATTATGACCTTGCGCTTATTGGAGAAAAAGAAAAGGTATAATATTTCCAATATCCCGGCCGTGTTAAGCAGTAGCAGGATGACAAACCAAATCCCTTCGCCGCGCCGCGCCGATTTCCAAAGTGCGAAACCCTTCCAAGGTATCGACCAGACGACAATCGCGATTAAGATAAAAAACAACTTATTTTCCATTCCGATTTTTCCTTAATGGTTACGTTTATATTTTATCATTAAAAACGGTTTTTATGAATTTTTTCCGGCCAGCGCGAGAAAGACCTGGCGGATTTTTTGCAAACTGTCCCAATCATGGATCGAGACCGTTTCGACATCCGGATTGATCCGGCTGATCGCTTTGATTTTTTCAGCTATCGCATTTTCATCAAGCAGATCGGCCTTGGTCAAAAGAATCATTTCTTTCTTGGTCAGCAACTCCTGGTCATAATCCCCCAATTCTTTGCGGATGGTCGCATAATCCTTTTGCGGATCCTCCGACTCGAGTGAAATGCAATGCACCAAAGCCTTGGTCCGTTTGATATGCTTGAGAAATTTTATGCCTAATCCCCTGCCCTTGGACGCGCCTTCGATAAGGCCTGGTATGTCGGCGATTATGATGCCGTCCATAGCTCCCAAATTAGGCTCCAGGGTCGTAAATTCATAATTAGCCACCTTGGCATCCGCCTTGGTCAATTCATTGAGAAGACTGGACTTGCCGATATTGGGCAACCCGACCAGTCCGATATCCGCGATCAACCGGAGCTCGATCATAAACTCAAATTCCTCCCCCAGCTTCCCATCTTCATGTTCTTCCGGGGACGTGTTTATCGGCGAACGAAAACAGAAATTTCCGCGTCCGCCGATACCGCCCTCCGCCACCCGTATCGGCTTGCCGACTTCCGACACGTCGATATCCTCGCCCGTATTCAAATTATGCAAAACCGAACCGATCGGCACAGTCAGGACTATGTCTTCGCCACTGTGGCCGTCTGAATTATCCGACCGGCCATCCTTGCCGTTGCCGGCATAATGCTTAGGCTTGTTTTTATACTTGTTTAAAGCTGACAAATTCGAAACGCCTTGGAAATAGACATCCCCGCCCTTGCCGCCGGTTCCGCCGGTCGGGCCAAGGCTCATCTTAGTCTTATTGAAAGCCACGACACCGTTTCCGCCCCGTCCGGCAAAAATTTTGATTTTTACTTCATCAGTTAACATAAATTCTACGAATTACGAATAAAATACAAATTTACAAATATACGAAATTTTCTAATCATTTTTAACTCCGAGGTTTGCGAGAAATTCCTCCAGTTCATCGCCCGACAGCCGCCTTTTTTGTCCCGGACGGTTGGTCAGTTTTACGTTCATGATCCGCACCCTTTTCAGATCGAGCACCGCATAGCCCAGAGCGGTGCACATTCGGCGGATCTGGTGCTTCTTGCCTTCCGTCAGGACGATCTTGAAAATGTAGTCATCCAGCTTCTCAACGACGCACTCCTTGGTCGTAAAATCTTCCAACTTGATCCCGCGGCGCATATGTTTTAGAAATTGGTTTTTTATCGGCTTGTCCACCGCGACCACATACTCCTTCTCGTGGCCATATTCCGGACTGAGCAATTTTTCAGTGACCCGCCCGTCGTTAGTCAGGATAATCAACCCATGGGAAGCCATATCGAGCCGTCCGACCGGAAAAACATCGGCAGCGGCATCCGTGGCTTGACGGATATCTTTTTGTCCCGCTTCCGGCGTGTGCGTCACGATGCCGATAGGCTTGTAATAGGCGTAATATTCATATTTTTTAAGCGCGTTTTTCAATTTTTTATCAACCGCCACTACATCATTTTCATTGACTCTATCCCCCAAAACAGCCACTCTTCCATTGATTTTGACCATTCCTTTCCCGATCAATACATCCGCTTCACGCCGACTGCAAAAACCCCGCGTTTTAGACAGGTAACGGTTGATGCGCATTGGATAGGTCAGATTTTCCATAATTAAATGGCTTAGACTTTTTGGACTATAACTATACCACACTATTTTTATTTTTGCAAGGGCATTCGGCCGACCCGCCTAATTGCGTCTTTTTACGGCCGGATCGCTCTCGCTAGTAACATTTTTCCACCCGATGGTGTATAATGATTGCAACCAAGTTTTGACACCCTTATGAAAATATTTTTGCGTACATTCATCATCCTCGGATTCGCCGCCGGACTGATCGGAGGGTATTTATTGACAGTGCAGGACAAATCCTACGCCCTTTCTGACCTGCTCGGACAAAAAACAGCCATCCTGCCCAAAGCCGGATTGCCGGCGACACCTTCGCAAACCGCGCCGGCCATCCAAACTGATTCTCCTGCAACATCCACGCCAACCGAAACTACGGACCCAAAACCTGTTCCGGCTGATCCGGCCGCGCCGACCGGTTTTTCTTTCGCTGTCATCGGCGACACGCAAAGGTTTGATCCAAAAAATCCCACCGGCGGATTACAACAAGCTGTCCAATCCATCGCGGGAAAAAACGTTTCTTTCCTGATGACCAGCGGCGATCTGCTTTCCAGCTGCGACGGCAAAGACAAGTGCCGGGACAATTTGCAGCAATGGAAAAACATCCTGGAACCGATCAATGCCAAAACATACGCGGTGATGGGAAACCACGACCGGACCGGCCGCAGCAAAGCCGACCGCCTCTGGCAGGATTTTTTCGACCTGCCGAAAAACGGACCGGCTGGATTCGAGGAATTGGTCTATTCATTCGATTTTGAAAATACCCACGTCGTCGTTTTGAATTGCGAAAAACCCGACGAAAACGCTTTGGGACGGGAACAGCTCAATTGGCTCAAGTCCGACCTCGCCCGCAATAAGCAAGAGCATACTTTGGTATTTTTTCACGCACCCGCCTATCCGGTCAGCTCCAAGCAAGGCGAAAGTCTCGATACGAATCCGGACGATCGCGATGAATTGTGGCGCATCCTCCAGTCCCACCAGGTGGACGCGGTATTCAACGGACACGAGCATATCCACAGCCGCCGGAAAATCGGCACGATCCATCAATTCGTATTCGGCAATACCGACTCGTTCGACCATGACCTGCCCGAACCGGATGTGGCGGATTATTCCTATCGCGGAAAAAGTTTCGGCCTCGTGACCATCCAAGGCGCCGTCGTGAAAGTCGATGCCTACGCGGTTGACGGGACACTCCTGGATTCATTCGAACTGCCACGATAGCCCTTTTGCTCCGTGATAAGCGCGGAGGTTGATTTTTTTGCCGGCTTGATATACGATATATAGGAATTAAACTTATTGGGGAGTAGCCAAGCGGTAAGGCACAAGGTTCTGGTCCTTGGATGCGGGGGTTCGAATCCCTCCTCCCCAACTAATTGAATTTAAAAGCGCCCCTCAAATGGCGCTTTTAAATTTTATTTATTTTGAGAGGGATTCGAACGGGCAGAAGCAAGCTAGAAAATTTACGAAGGAATTTTCGCAGCGAGCGTCGGCAAATTCGAGTGAGCGAGGATTTGACGCTGCCCAGGGCAACGAGTCCGAACTTGTGAGGACGAGGCGGAAATCCCTCCTCCCCAACTGATACAAAATAAGGCTATAAAAAGCCTTATTTTTTGTTTAAAATAGCTAACGCTATGTCACTATTTACAAAATCATAAAAGTGTGCTAATATATCAAGTCGGACCTTAACAATTCAACACCACATATTTTCCCCTTTTCACAAAACCCTACCACACAAAGGAGATGCGTAATGAAAAAACTAGCCATAGCAATACTGTCAGTCTTATTGGTGAGTGCAACAGCCTATTCAGCAAGTTGGGAAATTTTAGGCGATCAAGGCTTCAATGATCATTATTCAACTAAACACAAGATAGCCGTTCACCCAAAAACTCAAGAAGTTTATGTGGCTTTCAAAGACTTTAATCATTCGAATAAGGCAACCGTAAAAAAATTCAATGGTTCGTCTTGGGAAGTTGTTGGCACCACAGGTTTCAGTATTGGAGAGATAGGAAATGGCAGGATTGGATTTACCTTCAATCCCCTAACTAATGAACCTTACTTAGCCTATGAAGACTGGTCCAATTCAAACAGGATAAGCGTCATGAGATTCAATGGCTCCTCCTGGACCAGTGTTGGTATTCCTGGATTCAGCAAGGGTCGCGTGACGGATATCAGCATCGCATTTAACCCAAAAACGAACGAACCTTATGTGGCATATGAGAGCGGGACTAAGATTACAGTCATGAAGTTCGATGGGCAATCATGGATTAATGTTGGGAATCCAGAGTTTGGAGGAGCGGCTAATGAGTTTGTCTCAGGCGTAGACATTGCTTTCGATGCCAGTGAGCCGTATGTTACGTATAGCATTCATAGCTCTGGAAGAATACTCGTAGTCAAGCTCCATGCGAACTCATGGATTGATTTTGGAAATACAGGGGCTAACTACGTCAATGTATTTACCCCCAGCATATTATTCCAACCCACGACCAATGTTCCATATGTGATTTACGGATATGATGGAGGCATCGAAGTAATTAAGTTCAATGGGGAATGGAAGAGTGTGGGCAAAGAAATATCTAATACCCATTCCTGGTTGGATATGTCTATGGGTTTTAATCCTAAAACCCAAGAACCCTACGTAGCGTTCCAGGACTATTCAAAATATTTCAAGCTTACAGTGAAAAAATTTAATGGAAAATATTGGAGCCCGATAGATTTGCCAGGCTTTAGTTCAGGCGCGGTTAGCGATATAGCTATGACCTTCGACAAGAACGGCATTGCCTATATAACTTTCCACGACCATTCATTGGACAAATCTATTGTCATAAAATTAAATCCCTAAATGCAAAGTGACTTAGCAAGTCGCGCAACGAGAGTGAGCCTGAAAGCCTCACTCTTTTTTTATTTGTAAAATTTCGATAAAAAAACAATCCGAAGACCGTTACTATGTTCATGGATTTCCGGCCATGCCCCGCTAAAAAGCAGAGTTTAGGTCAATTTAGTTGTTATTTATATTTTGCCTTATTTTAAGATAAAAATCAATACCTTAATATTCTTAGAAAACAAAAAGACTGATTAACTAAATCAGTCTAATGCGATTTTATTCAAACAATAATCAAACGCTCATACACAATTATTTATTATTTGACAAAGATAAGGGAAAGCTATCGTGCATATGTAGCTCTCATCATTTGCTCTGCTAAATAAGCGTGTGCCACCAAGTTGGATGGATTTTTCTTTTTAGCCTTCAAAATAATATCTATTTTATCAGTCGACACAACAATTAAACCAATATTATGCTTTTTTAATAAATCTAAATCAACCCTATGGGAAAATTTCTCACTTATAGCCAAATAACTTTCATGAGAATATGTTTTATATCTTAAGGCCTGATAAAATCCACCCTTCCAATCTGCCAATTTAGCTTCTATTGATATTATTTCTTTTATAGGGGAGGTGTATGTATTTTTAACAAAAAATTCATCTTCGTTAATTTTTTCTAATATTTCATTTTTTACCAAAAGATTAATTAAATTTAATACCTGCTTTTTAGTAAGGAATGTATCTTCACAAAATTTTTTAATCTCTATTTTTTTATTTTTTCTATTAAAATATTTTAAAACCGTAAATACATCATCGTAATCCAATGCCATGGCATCCCTGTTATTTATTTTTTCAGTAACAAATACTAGATCAGCAATTCCATTTCCACTATTAAATTCACTTACAAAATGTCCGTCTGATATCTGATACTTTTCGGATAGATATTTCCTTAATATAGGAATCATTTCTTTTTCGAAGTTAAACATAATATTTTTCTTTTAATTTAGTAAAAACATTCTTCCACTTATTTAAGAATAAGTAGTCATCAGATTTAAAGACACTCCGAAGATTATTGTAATTTGTTAGTGCATCATCTATCCTTAGTAAAAACGCGTCTACCTTATCATTTTGGCTAAGAGACTCCATTTTATTAATTTCACTATAAATATTCTCCAAAAAATGCAAATTGGCATTCTTATCTTTTATAATTTCAGGATTAGACTTACCATTACAATAATAACAGCTACATGTACCAATAACATTTGCAATTTCATCAAATTTTGTTGGTGTCCTTCTATTAATAGATATTGTACTTAATAATTCTGGAAAAAAATATCTAACATACATATTGTACGATTCACTAGTCTCACTGTATAAGCCCTCATAGAAACTTTCAAACCTAGCTGTTCCCGAAGTGAAACTACTGATGCCAAATGACAACAATCCTATGCCTAAGCCAGCATTAACTCTTCCTGCAATAACAGGTTTTTTAGTCCACATCTGAAGTTCAATTAAAAAATCTATATAATTATACAATGTTGTCTCAGGTGTTTTATTATCAATACAATCTGCATAAATAAGAAATCCATCCGTATCAAAAGAAGATAAAACATTTAGAAAGTGTTTTTTTGAGCGTTTGTCATTGAGAAAATCAGCTCTTATACACACGCCCATATAAATCTCCTTATCAGGGGAAAAACTATCCCTATAATCTATACTTTCTTTCGCCAATTTGCAGTCAAGATCAAACCACTCAGCTATTAAATTACGATCTGGACCAAATCCAACTGATGAATTATGGATATAATGAAAAGGTGAAACTAGGCTTGTAGCATCTAATTCAATCTGCTTGTCAATAACTTTTTTTACATATACTTTTTGATCTGAATAATGCCTCAAAGTTTCTGGAGTAATCACACTATAATCAGTAGGCGCATAAGGAAGTTCGCGAACACCTCTTGTTTCAGCATAAGCTGGATATGCCAAGCGAACAGTTGCTGGATCTATAATAATTTTAATATTTTCATCTTTTTGAATTTTTTCTTTTAGTCCTGGCTGATTTACTTCTAAATTAGCCGGGAAATCAACCCAACCAAAATCCTTATTTCTATCTGTGAATTCCTCTAGAACTGATTTATCATTATATAACCTAAGAATAAATCTTGGTGACAAATCGTATTTTTTTATTTTACCATTTCCAGCTACAGCATCAATCGTATCTAAAACTTCCTTTATCTTAGTAAATCGTTGATATGGATTTTTTTCAAGCAACTTTAAAATTATATTTTCAATTTTATTGCTGATCTCATGATTCCTCCTCCTTGGGGGAATTGCGGGATCATTTTTTATTTTATCAAGCAATTCTGGCTGATACTGAAAATCATATGGAAAAAATCCAGTTAGCATCTCATATAAAATAACCCCGGCTGTATATAAATCACTTCGCTTGTCTATGTGCTTACTATCAGTAATCTGCTCTGGAGACATATATGGACCAGTTCCAAATACCTCACCAGTACTTGTAATCGAGGTAAAATCGATAACTTTTGAAATTCCAAAATCAACTATTTTTATCCTTCCATTATTCTGCACCAAAATATTTTCAGGCTTCAAATCTCTATGAATAATTCCAATATCTTCACCATCTCCTCTTAAATTATGAAGGTAATCTAATCCCTCTAAAATTTGCTTAAACAATATCACCGCATCTTCTTCTTTCAATTTTTCATTTTCATTTAGAATTTCTCTTAAATTCTTCCCATCAATATATTCCATTACTAGAAAAAAATTCTTACCAGCCTCATCTTCAATAACAAAGTCATCTATATATCTTACAAGGAGTTCATGAGAAACAGACTTCATGATGTCAATCTCTCTTTGCAATCTATTGTCCTTCTCCCCATGCTTTTTGAATTCCCTTAATAAATAGTCTTCATTAAAAATCTTAATAGCATAAGTAAATTCATCTTTTGTAGCTTTATAAACTGCGCCAAATCCTCCCTTATTTATAAAAGAATCTATTCTGTATCCATTTATTGTTTGATTCAATAGTTGCATAACAATTCTATTATTTAAATAATATGTCTACAAATTAATTATAGCATTTTTTTTATTTAATTAATATGGGGTCATTTCCTATGGCGAAACAAGGAAAATAGCAAATCTCCGCCCTAGTGCCGTCAAGGTCGTTTCGCAAAGCCCCACTCTCTTGACTGCGGGCGGATCGATTTGCAAAAGGCCAGCTAAGCAAAAAATGGATTTTTTGCTATCGCCAACAAGGTACCAAAAGAGAAGAAAAAAAGCCTAGTGATAGCAATAAGATTCGATGATATAAGTTCGGACAGCGTCCCACATGGTCAACAAATTAAAAAACAAGACATCAAAAGTCTTGTTTTTTAATTTGTATCCTACCATACCGGCACTTGGTTATAGAACATTATTTGATTTTTTCACCGCATTCGTAGAAAATTTTGTGCGGACATTCTTTGCATTTGCCGGCATCCAATTTTTCCACGATGTATTTTATCGCGTCAGGCTTGGAATTGAAGATATTGCCTTCTCCTAGCGCTTTGACCAGGCCGTATTTCTGCAACTTTTCATATACAGGCTTGTTCACGTTGCTGATGTAGAGATCTCCGCCCTTGCCGCGGTATATTTTCATCTGCTCGATCAACATATCGATGCCCGCCAAATCGATCGAACTCACCCCGCTAAAGACGATCAACAGGTTCTTCTGATCCGGGTAGCGCTTCTGGAGATTGCCTAATTCCTGCTCGATATTGCTTACCGAGCCGAAAAAGATCGCTCCGTCGATTTTTATGATCGACAGTTGCGGACACTTGGGCAGATCGCAGGAAGCGATGAACTTATGGTTAGGATGCGACGGATCAGGCGTCAGGCAGATGACCAGGGGCTTTGAGGTGCGCCGCAGATATAGCGTGACTGACAGGAATACGCCGACAAAAATAGCGAACTCAAGCTCTAGAAACAAGGTTGAAAGAAAAGTGACCAGCAGCAATCCGATTTCCCCCTTGCTTGATCTGGCGATATGGCGGATATGGCGGAAATCGATAAGTCCCCAAGCCACCAAAAACAAGATGCCCGCCATCACAGCTACCGGCAAAAATTTCGCCAATGACGCGACAAACAGGATAATTATGCCTAAAAAAACAGCGGCAAAAATGGAAGCCAGCGGGGTTTTGGCTCCCGACTCATAATTCAATCCGCTCCGATTAAAAGAACCGCTGGCCGGATAGGCGGAAAAAAAGCTTCCGACCAAATTAGACATTCCCTGTCCGATGACTTCCTGGTTGCCGTCGATACGCTGGCCGGAACGCAAGGCCACCGCGCGGGAAATAGCGATCGCTTCGGTCAGGGCCAGCATCGTGATCGCGAGCGCCGGAGAAGCGATTTGCCTCAGGACCGCCGGATCGAAGCTTGGCATAGAAAGCGGCGGCAAAGCCGCCGGCAAAGCCCCGACCGTTTTGATGCCGGTCACCCCGAAACCGAAGTGATCGTTCATCAAAAGTCCGACCAGACTGCCGACGAGCATCGCCGGGATCATATAGGGGAACTTCGGCCAAAACTTCTTTATGATGATGCCGGAAAGCAGTGTCGCCAGTCCGACGATCAATACGAAATGGTTTATGGTATCGAATTTTGTAATGAAGATGTGGATCGTTTCATAGAAAGAACTGCCTTGTGGCACACTGATGCCGAAAAAATTCTTGATCTGGCTCGACATGATCAGGATGCTCGCGCCGGCCGTAAAACCGACCACGACGGTGTGCGAGATGAAATTGAGCAGTTTTCCGACTTTCATCCAGCCCATCAAAAGCTGGATTAGGCCGACCACGAAAGTCAGGGTCAGGGCCAATTTGACATATTCCGCCGTACCGACGCTCGCCAACGGGCTGATCGAAGCGAAAACCACGAGCGAAATGGCGGTAGTCGGTCCGGAAACCAAATGGCGGGAAGAACCCCAGAGCGCCGCGATGATCGCTGGAACGATCGCCGAATATAATCCGTATTCGGGCGGCAACCCGGCAATCGTAGCGAAGGCGACACCTTGAGGCAAAACGATCACCGCGCCGATAAACCCGGCGATGATGTCGCTTTGCAAGCTCGCGCGCGTTATCGTATTTTTCCATTTGATGAACGGGAATATCCTTTCTAATTTTGGCATATTGTTTATTTGAATGATAAAAAAATAAAAACAAGACTTAGAGGTCTTGTTTTTAAATATACTCTTTCGGATAATTTTTGACAACCCCCATCAGTGCCGGCCTGTCCGGGATTTCGAGCCGAATAATCATCACACCTTCAAATACTTTCTCATCGCGATCAGGCTGCCGATTACGCCCAAAAATACGCCCAGCGCCGCCTGTCCGCCCAGCAGTATCCCGAAATTATTGAAATAGAATTCAACTAGGTTGCTTGACGGAATCGCCGAAGAAACATAAGGCGTCACGAATCTCACGGAAATAAATAGGATCAGCATCGAAAAAACCGTTCCCATCACGCCATAAATGACGCCTTCGAATATGAACGGCATCCGGATGAAATAATTCGAAGCACCGACCAGCCGCATAATCTCGATTTCCTGCTTATGGGTATAAATCGTGATTCTGACCGCATTGAAAGTGATGAGCAGGGAGATGGCGGCGAACAATATGCCCAAGCTAGTGCCGATTTTTTTGATTGTCGCGACGATACTGTTCAATCTGTCGATGATTTCCTTGTTTTTACCATAATTTATCCGGCTGATCTCACTGAAAAAAGCAGCTTGGTTGATATGGTCAGAAATCGCCTGGTACCGGGTCGGGTCGCCGGCCTTGACGACCAGTGAAGCCAGCAGCGGATTGCCGCCTATCTCATCCAGCGATTGCAGGATGATCGGCTCGGAAGCGTTGTTTTTCTTAAAATCCTCCAAAGCCTGTTCTTTGGAAACATATCTGACGGATTGAACTTCATTGAAACCCTCCAAATCCGCCTTGACTTCCGCGATGGTCTGCTCTGACACGTCCGGCTTGAAATAGATGCTGATATTCACTTTGCCCTGGACGTCTTTCATTATGCTGTTGGCCGTGGAAGTGACCACGAAAAAAACGCTCAAAACGTAGAGGGAAAGGATCAGAATACTTACGGTCGCGATCGAAAGCCAGCCATTGCGGATAAAATTTTGGATCGCTTCCCGGAATGTCCGCCTGATTGTTAAAAACATAGGATTTTGATTGATGTTTATTTTATGAAGCTTTGTATTTTCCCTTGGCGCAATCGACGATGATTTTGCCATTATCCAAAACCAGCACGCGCCTGTTGACCTTGTCCACGATATCCTTATCATGGCTGGCCAAAACAACCGTCGTGCCCAACTCATTTATCCGCATCAGCAACTGGACGATCTCGAGCGAAGTGACAGGATCAAGATTGCCGGTCGGTTCATCGGCGATGATCACCATTGGCGCATGCACCAAGGCGCGTGCGATCGCCACCTTCTGCTGTTCGCCACCGCTCAATTGGTTGGGATATTTTTTCATCTTCTCGCCCATACTGACGATATCCAAAATTTGTTGGACGTTTTCTTGTATTTCTTCGTCAGGAATGCCGGCGACCTCCAACGCGTAGGCCACGTTCTCAAAAACCGTCTTTCTCGGAAGCAGTTTGAAATCTTGGAAAATCATCCCGATATTCCTGCGGTGGTAAGGCAGCTTTCTGCGACTGAGGTTATTCAGAAGACTGGAATTGAAATAAACCTCGCCACTGGTAGCCATCTCTTCCGCATAAATCAATTTTAACAGCGTCGATTTTCCGGAACCGCTTTGCCCCACGACCGAAACGAATTCACCTTCGTGGATTTCCAGATTGATATCTTCAAGAGCGGGGAAATCCCCCTTATAAACTTTGGAAACTGAATCGAATTTTATCATTTTTTTTCGTTCTTCGTTTGTATTTTTATTTAACGGAAGCGCATCTGCATTCTACATTATTTTTTCATATTTTTCAAATAGGCTTCCATAAACCCGGTCAAGTCCCCGTCCAGCACGCTTTCCGCGTTAGCGGTTTCGTGTTTGGTGCGATGATCTTTGACCATCTTGTCCGGATGGACCACATACGAGCGGATCTGACTCCCCCATTCCGCCGAAGTGTATTCGCCACGCAACTTCTGTTTTTCACTTTCCTGCTCAGCCAGATATTTCTGATGCAACTTGGCTTTCAGGATTTTGATCGCCTGTTCCTTGTTCTGCATCTGGCTGCGCTCGTTCTGGCAAGTCACCACGATTCCCGTCGGGATATGCGTGACGCGCACCGCGCTATCGGTCGTATTGACGCTTTGTCCTCCCGCTCCGGATGAACGGTACACATCCACCCGCAAATCCTGCGCCCCGATCACGACTTCCTTCATCGCTTCGATAACCGGCAAAACCTCCACCAATGCGAAGGATGTCTGCCGTAAATTATCCGAATTGAAAGGCGAAAGACGCACCAAGCGATGCACGCCGGCTTCGCTTTTAAGGTAGCCGAAAGCGTACGGACCGTTGACTTCAAGCGTCACGCTTTTAATGCCCGCTTCGCTTCCGCGTGCTTCATCCATAATTTTTGTCCGGAAACCGTTCTTCTCCGCCCAGCGCAGATACATCCGCAAAAGCATCTCGGCCCAATCCTGCGCATCCACGCCGCCCGCTCCACTGTGGATGGCCAAGATCACGTCATTACGGTCATATTCTCCGCCTAGCAGGATTTTGAACTCAAGCTTGCCGGTTTCCTTTTCCAGCCCGCCGATTTTTTCTTCCATTTCCCGCGCCTCTTCACTTTCTTCCGCGATTATTTCCGCCATTTCCAACAATTCATCGATTTCCGTCTCCAAGCGGCTCAAATCCGTGATCTCCTTGCGCAATTCCTCCAATTCCTGCATTATTCCCGAGGCTTTTTGACTATCATTCCAAAACCCGATTTGATTCGATTGATTTTCCAAATCAACGATTTTTTCCTGTTTTTTGGGCAAGTCAAAGATAGTCGCTCAAAAGAGCGACTTTAGATTGCAGTCCTTTCAATTTTTCCTGGATCTCTTTGATCATATTACAGATAATTTTTGATCAACTCGATGTGCTCCGCTTCAACCTTCGCCAAGGCGGCAAAAAATATTTTTATTTTCTGTTCGCCGGCCTCGCTGGCGAACCTAGTATAAAGTCCGCTGGCATATTCTTCCAATTCGACGGTGCGTTTGAAATTCTCGATATCATCATCAGAACACTGCTCCGTCAAGCCGGCCGGCATCTGCAGCCCGAGAAATTTGGTTACGATCGTCGCATGCTCCAGCTCCACTTTCGCCAAGCGCTTATACATTTTCTCCAGTTCATACGAATCCGCCTTGCCTGCCATACACAAATAAATCGCATTGGCCTTCATTTCCAAATCCAAAGTTTCCAAGAGGTTCTTTTTAGATTCTTCGGAAATATCCCCTTCCCGTCTGAAAACCGGCACAGCCTCACTTCCAGGTTTGATATACCCCCCGTCCGCCCCGCAAAAAGGGCATTTCGAAGGCGCCTCAGTCCCCAAATAGGCGTCCCCGCAAATTTCACAGATAAATGTTTTCATAACCGGTAAAATTTAATGGATTAATTGTAAAGTAGGTTTCATGCATCTATGTGAGCCGATGGCCGGAGTCGAACCGGCGACCTGCACGTTACGAGTGTGCTGCTCTACCAACTGAGCCACATCGGCGATTTCCTATTCCGTTTTGTCAACCAATCTCCGCCATTCATCTTTCACGATTTTCTTCACTTCGTCAAGTACAGGCTTGTTTTTTTCAGAAAACAGATGTTTGAACCGTCCCTGGGTCTTTAAAAATTCTTCCACCGGCTTCGGATTTTCCGTCGCCCAGTTCACTTTGTATTTACCGTTCTCAATCTCAAACAGCGGCCAAAAATTCGTCTCAGTAGCTAATTTGGCGATCGCCACATACTGCGAGGTAGGGAATTTCCAATTGTTCGTGCATGGCGAAAAAACACTCAGAAACGCCGGCCCTTCCGTCTCGAAAGCTTTGCGCGCTTTCTTTTTGAGATCGGCCAGATAGGCCACGTTGGCCTGCGCCGCATATTTGATATGGTGCGCGTCCACGATTTCCATCAGATTCTTGCGCATCTCCACTTTGCCGAAAGATTCCTTGCCGACCGGAGTGGTTTCCGTATTGGCGGCATAGGGCGTCGCCGACGACCTTTGGTTGCCCGTATTCATATAACCGCCGTTGTCATAGACCACATAGACGAAATCATGCCCCCGCTCCAGCGCGCCGGACAGGCTTTGCAACCCGATATCATAAGTGCTTCCATCACCGCCAAAAACCACGAATTTAATCTTTTTAGCCACTTTGCCTTTTTTACTTAAAATTTTATGCGCCCGCTCCACGCCGGAAATGGTCGCGGAAGCGTTTTCAAAAGCGCTGTGGATGAAAGGCACCTTCCAGGCCGTATATGGATACAGCGTCGAAGTCACCTCCAAACAGCCCGTAGCGTTGGAAACTACCACCGGATCCGGCGACTCGCCGAGGATCGTCCGGACGATTGTCGGAAAAGCGCAGCCTGCGCACGCACTGTGTCCCGACGCGAAATTTTTAGCTAAGTCTTTATTCATATCCTCTACGAATTACGAATTTGTACAAATTTACGAATATACAAATCTCTTTTTATTATTTAATGCCTATGTATTTAATCTCTTTTGAAATCTTCCCCGCCCCCAAGTCTTCAAAAACTTTTTCAATATCCTTGGAGAAAATGTCGCGGCCGCCCAAGCTATAGATGATCGACTGGACTTTTTTGGTTTCACCTGATTGATAGAGTCCGTTCACGATGTCGTTATAAATCGGCGGATAGGTTCCGGAAGAAATCGCCCGCTCCATCACCGCGATACTTTTGGCATTTTTCAGGGCGCTCAAAATTTCTCGCAGCGGAAAAGGCCGGAACAAGCTTATTTTCAAAAGCCCGACTTTTTTGCCGGCTTGGCGCATCCGATCAACCACATCTTTCGTCGTGCCAGCCGTCGAACCGGCCAATATAATCACTTCTTCCGCGTCCTCGATCAAAAAAGACACAAAATAATCTATTATTCTAACCCTTAATTATACAAATTCCTTTGAGATTTAAAGATATTC
>JAUXSI010000051.1 GCA_030679985.1 Candidatus Moraniibacteriota bacterium
ATCCTTTTAGCCTTTATGGGAATTTTAGCGAAGAAGTTGAAAATTTATTTTTAAATTTTGCCTGGGTGCACATTTTCTTTGGTTACTTTCTTTTGTGTGCCAAAAGAAAGTGACACTTTGCCTTGATTTTGACTACAATTAGCCCTATAATTAGCTAATTATGCCAAAAAATTTCTGGAAACAACTGACAAAGCCCGTTTTAGCCCTCGCGCCGATGGCCGGCATCACCGACAGCGCTTTCAGGCAGATTTGCCGGGAAAACGGGGCCGATGTGGCTTATAGCGAGATGGCCAGCGTCAGCGCGCTGTTTTTCAAGCCTGCGCGCACCCTGGAACTGCTCAAATTTAGTCCGGCGGAACGGCCGTATGTCGTCCAGTTGTTCGGCAAGGATCCGGCGCATTTCGCCAAAGCCGCGCAAATCGTGACTGCCCAAGTCAAGCCGGACGGCCTCGACATCAATTTCGGCTGTCCCGCCAAAAAAGTCTTCGGCCACGGCTCCGGGTGCGCCCTGATGCCCCAGCCGGAATTAGCGCGGGAAATCATCGCCACGGTCTGCTCCAACACCGATCTGCCAGTTTCCATCAAGATCCGCGCCGGCATCAAAGGCACAACCGCCATCCACTTCATAGAAAGCATCAAAGATTTGCCTTTTGTCGCAGTTATGGTGCACGGCCGCACCTATGAAGGCGGTTTTTCCAGCACACCGGATTTTACCGTGGCGGAAGAAATAAAAAAAATCATTCCGGATAAGATCGTCCTGGCTAATGGCGGCATCCACACCCCCGAAGACGCAAAAAATATCCTGGAAAAATACCCGCGTATCGATGGCCTTGGCATCGCCCGTGGCGCCTGGGGTAAGCCTTATCTGTTCGCCCAAATCAAAGAAATCATGGCGGCTGGCAGATACGCCGAATACGATTTCGCCCGCATCAGAAAAATCGCCATCCGCCACGCGGAATCGCTTTGGAAAAACAAAGATGCGACCGGGATGCTCGAAATCCGGAAACATCTCGCTTGGTATTTCAAGGGCTTTCCCAAGGCTTCCGAACTGCGCCAAAAATTGGTCCGGGCCGGAAGCGTGGAGGAGATACGGGATATTCTGAAATAAAACGGCGCTTCCGTCAACGTGTTCATAAACACTGTACAACCCGGGGTTGCCAGCGCCGGTTCCGAAGGGTATAATGGAATGACTATGACCAAAACTTCCAATGAAAATCTGCGGGTTCCGCCGCAAAACATCGATGCCGAGCGCTCCGTGCTGGGCGCCTTGATGTTGGATAAGGACGCGATCATCAAGGTGGCCAACCTCATCCGTATGGGCGACTTCTACAAAGATATCCATAATATGATCTATGAGGCGATGACCGAGCTCTATGAAAAGCGCGATCCGATCGACGTGCTGTCGCTTTCCAACCGGCTGGAAGAAAAAGGCCAGCTCGACAAGATCGGCGGATCCAGCTACCTGACTTCGCTTGTCAATTTCGTACCGTCCAGCTCCAATATCGTCCACTACGCCCAAGTCGTACAAAAAAAATCAACTTTGAGAAAACTCATCCAATCGGCCAGCGAAATCGTCGAACTGGGCTATAAGGAAGAAGAGGATGTAGAAAAACTTTTGGACTCAGCTGAACAAAAACTTTTCGCCGTTTCCCAAAAATTCATCAAACAGGATTTCGTGCCCATCAAATCCATCCTGGAAGACGCATTCAACCGCATCGACGAACTGCACAAAGGCGACCATCAATTGCGCGGCATCCCGACCGGTTATCCTGATTTGGATAACATCCTGGCCGGCTTCCAAAAGTCCGATTTGGTCATCCTGGCGGCGCGGCCTTCCATCGGAAAGACGACTTGGGCCTTGGACTTGGCCCGCCAGATAGCGGTGCAACAAAAAGTGCCGGTGGGCATATTCTCACTGGAAATGGGCTCTGACCAGCTGGTCGACAGGATGCTAGCCGCCCAATCAGGCGTCGATTTGTGGCGTCTGCGCACGGGACGTTTGAAATCAGGCGAAGGCGATGATGACTTCCAACGGATCGGGGAAGCGATGGGCGTCTTGTCCGACGCGCCAATTTTCATCGATGACTCCGGCTGCGCCAACGTGATGGAAATGCGCTCCTTGGCCCGCCGCTTGCAATCGGAACACAATGTCGGACTCATCATCATCGACTACTTGCAGTTGATGGAGGGCCGTTCCGGCGGAGACAACCGCGTCAATGAAATCTCGGAAATTTCCCGGGGACTCAAGCAGCTCGCCCGCGAACTCAACATCCCCATCATCGCCCTCTCCCAGCTGTCGCGTGCCGTGGAAGCCCGCAGTCCGCAAATCCCGAAACTGTCCGACCTCCGCGAATCAGGTTCCATCGAGCAGGACGCCGACATCGTGATGTTCCTCTACCGCGAAGACCGCGAAAAACCCGATACGCCGAACAAGAATATCGTGGAAGTCCATATCGCCAAACACCGTAACGGCCCGATCGGCCGGATATCCTTGTATTTCCAAGAATCCTCCACCACTTTCAAATCCCTCGAACGGGCGCATAGCGATTATTCGAATAATGAATAAAATAACTAAGTACCAAATACAAAATTACAAATCACAAATAAATTCTAAATTTTTTAAAAATTAAAATTAAAAACCGTTTTTTATATTTATTATTTTGGTTATTGTAATTTGCTTGTTATTTGTAATTTTGTATTTTTGATTTAAATATTATGTATCCCAAACCTTTCAAAAAATTGATCGACCACTTCGCTTCCCTGCCCTCGGTCGGACCGAAAATGGCCGAACGCCTGGTCATCCACCTTTTCAAGCAGAATCCGGAAAAAATAACCGATTTCGCGCAAACCTTGACGGAATTGAAAACCGGCTTGAGATATTGCCAAAAATGTTTCAATCTCAGCGAAAATGAGACTTGCTCCATCTGCGCCGACCTGAAACGCGACCGAACCGTCATCTGCGTAGTGGAAGAGCCGCTGGATATTTTCGCCATCGAAAAGACCCGGCAATTTTCCGGACTCTACCATGCCTTGGGCGGCGTCTTGGAAAACCTTTCCACCGGCAGCAGTCTGAAAATAACCGAACTACAAAACCGCATCAAGGATGGCGGGATTTCCGAAGTGATAATCGCTATGAATCCCACCACTGAAGGCGACGCTACCGCCCTCTACATCAACCGCGTCCTCAAAGACTATCCCGTCAAAGTCACCCGCCTGGCGCGCGGACTTTCCACCGGAGGCGACATCGAATACGCCGACGAGCTGACGCTCAGCAGTGCGTTGAACAATCGGATCAAACTGAATTAAAAACCAATTTATCCGAACAAAAACACTGGTCCTTGGCCAGTGTTTTTGTTGTAAACGCTATTCTTAACCGGAAGTTTTTCCGGCTAAATTTTAAGCTCTCTTTAGAGAATACCTGTTCCATTAGCAGCCAATATCTCATCGGCCTTGTAAACCATGAATAATGCGGTGATGGCAAAAATTACGATTATAGCCACTCCGAGCGAGGTAGGGATATTTTTTTCCATACTTTTTTATTTTTAATTATTTTTTTATTTATTTTATTATACCACATTCCGGAAAAAACATAAGGGGGCACTCTTTGAAAAACACAAAGCCCGGCTTGTGACCGGGCCTTGATCTGCTTTTGTTGCGAATATCTGGGGTTTATTTAATCGAAAGGATTTCCACTTCCGTCATCGTCTGCCTGTGTCCGAATTTCACTTTGTATCTTTTCTTGGCTTTGAATTTCATACCGGTCACTTTGTCGCCCTTTTCCGTCTTGATGATCTTAGCCTCCACCTTGGCTCCCGGAACGACCGGGGCGCCGACCTTGACGTCTTTCTCATCTCCCACGAACAAAACTTCGTCAAAAGTGATCACGCTGCCCTCTTCGCCTTCCAGCTTTTCGACTTTGATCTTGTCGCCTTCTTGGATTTTGTACTGTTTTCCACCTGTCTTTATGATTGCCAACATAATCGATTTATCCCTGCGCAAAAAAGGATCTTTAAAGATATTTCCATATCCTCTTAAGTCTTGGGAGTTTAAGTTAATTTAAAAAGCCCGCTTGCGTAACAACGACCCCGAAACAGCGCTTTTTTGGCGCCATGGCACATCCATAGTTACATAGGCTAGTATACAGCCCCTGGCCGGAACTGTCAATCACCTTCTTCCCGAAACCCTTGGTTTATAGCCATATCGACGTGACCCGGACCATTATGGACAAAACGGCCGTTCCAAGTTATTATAGGGATATTATGGAAAAAATCCACCGAGCCATATTTTTCTGGACCCTGACTCTGATATTTGTCATAATCACCCCCGCCATAGTTCTATACGCCCGGGGTTTCCGCTTCGATTTCAATCGGGGTGTTTTTGTGCATAGCGGCACCATTTCCATCCAATCCAATCCGCAAGAAGTCGAAATCACCATCAACGGCAAAGAAAGCGACTCGAAAACGCTCAACCAAATCAATAAATCCTATAACATATCGGGTCTCATTCCGGACACCTACGACCTGTCGGTCAGCGCCGACGGCTACCAGACTTGGAGCAAAAAAGTCGAAGTGCACAGCGGCCAAGCCAGTGAATTTTGGAACATAGTGCTTGCCAAAAACGATTACGCCAAAACGGCTTATGACACTCCGGGCATCGGAAAATTCTTCATTTCCCCCAAAAACAAAAACATCATTTACACCCGGGAAAATGAAGGCGGATTGGATGCGGACATATTCAATACCCAGACCAAGCAATCGACGGGCACTTTCAATTTCCCAGGCTGGAGATTCATCGCGGAATCCCGGAGAGAAAACATAGAATGGTCGCCCGATGAAGATTATATAGCGGTTCCGGTTGAAAAAACCGTATTGGAAAATGTCGGATCCGAAACGGCATCCGAAACAGCATCCGGATCGGAACCCGGTGAAGAAACCATCAGATATGCCTATTTCATCCTCGATCCCAATAAAAAAACTTCCTTCAATTTGAATGACTTGCTGGGAAATGCCGATATCAATTATGCGCGTTGGGATCCCAAGGATAAGAATTATCTTTTCTATTTGAGCAATAACGCCCTTTACCGGACCAACATCAATAATATCCCCGATACGGTTACGATCGCGCAGGACGTATCAAGCTTCGATCTCTCCAGGACGAATGTCTATTACGCCCGGATGCCGCACGAACTCGTCTACAAGACCAACTTGGACGGCTCAGGCGAGCCGATCCAGCTGACCAGCGACTTTCCGGAAGGCATAACCCGGAATTTCCGCCTGGTGGCCTATGATGACACCCGCATCGCTTTCCTGACGCGAAACAAAGATCTCTATATTTTCAACAATGGCGAATTTGATCTGTATTCGAAAAAATTAGGTGCGGACATAGAAGGCTTGCAATTTTCCGACGATGGAAAGAAACTGCTTTATTGGACGAAAAACGCGATGTCCGTCTATTATCTGCGCAATTGGAACGTGGCGCCGCTCCGCAGTGAAAATTCCATCGAAGACATCACTCGCTATTCCGATGAGATTAAAAATATCCAATGGTCCAAGGACTATGAACATATCATATTTTCAAGCGGCGCGCAGGTGAAAATCATCGAGCTTGACCCGACAGACCATCGCAATTCGATGGAGCTCCTGAAGACCGATTCCGCTTCGCCTTTGGTTGGCTATGACCATGCCCAAGAGAGGCTGTACTTCGTCGATACCCAGGATTCATCCACCAACCTATTCTCCATCGTCTTCCCGGAACCCACGCCGATCCTCGGCCTCTATACGCCCGCCAATGAATAAGCGGCCGGAATCCGCAGTCCGCATACCTGCAGTGGAAAAACCAAACCATAAAAAAAGCGCGCCGTATCGGCGCGCTTTGTGATATACGATAAAACAATCCTGACTAGCGCTTCGCCCACTGCGGAGACCGGCGGGCTTTCCTGCGGCCCGGCTTCTTGCGTTCTACGATCCTGGCATCGCGGGTCAGATATCCCAAATCCTTCAATGATTTTTTAAGATTCTCGTCGAAGATTATCAACGCCCGCGCCACGCCCAATCGCGCCGCTTCGGCCTGTCCCATAATCCCTCCACCATTGACCTTGACGGAAACATCGAATTTCTCCTCCAGTCCGGCCGCCGCCAAAGGCGCCTTCAACATATCGGAATGCCTTTCGATCGTGAAATATCCCTTCACATCTTTCCCGTTTACTACGGTTCCTTTACCGACCTTGTCAACCGGATACAACCGGACTTGGGCGATTGAGGTTTTCCTTTTTCCGACAGCATAAAAATACTTCCCGGAAAATTCCTTGGCTTCCTTGGCAGCTTTCACCTCCTTGGTCACTTTGGCTTCCTTGGCCTTCACAGACTTGGCCGGAGCTTTGGCCTTCGCAGTTTTAGCAGCAGTGGTTTTTTTAATTGCCATATGATATAGAATTCTAAATTAAAAATTGCCGATTAGTGAGTGGTCTCGATCTTGTGCTTGTGCTGGGCATCGGTATAAACCAGCAGCCTGGTCATCATCTTGTCGCGAAGCTTGTTCTTGCATAGCATCCCGTAAACGGCATTTTCAATCACTTTGCGCGAATCTTTCACCACTTGATCCTTCAACTTGATCGAGGTTACGCCCCCGGGATACCCACTGTAATGATTATAGACCTTGCCATCCATTTTGTTGCCGGTCACCCGAAGCTTGTCCGAATTGATGACGACCACAAAATCCCCGGCATCGATATTCGGAGTGAACCCGATTTTGCCCTTGCCACGAAGAATCAAGGCGATTTCAGTTGCCATCCTTCCCAAAACCATACTTTCAGCATCAAAGAGGTGATACTTCCTTTGGATTGTTTGCTTTCCTTTGTTCATAAATTTTACCCCGCACACCAATTCCAGTTTCTTAGCCTTGAATTGATATGGAAGACCTTATTTCTTACTATGTCCCGGCACCGCGCGGGATTTAATCTACGAATTCGATGACCGCGAGCTTAGCCGCATCGCCTTGTCTTGGCGCCAGCTTGATGATCCGCGTGTAACCGCTGCTTCTTTTTGAAAATTTATCTAAAAATCCGCCTGTCAGCTTCTTTACCGCCATCAACGGCACGTCTTTCCTGAGCGCCCGCAGAACGGCGACTTTTTTAGCTTCGTCTTTGGACAACTTCGCCTTATTGATGAGTTTATCGATCTTGGATTTCATCTCTTTGGCCTTGGCTTCGGTAGTTTTGATTTTTTCCTCCATAACCAAACTGCCCAGAAGCGTCCTGAACAATGCGGTCCTTTGGTTCCTTACCCGGCCTAATTTTCTTCCTTTTTGTAAATGCTTCATATTTTTCCCGATTCGAAACTACGAATGTTATACGAATCTACGAACTTATCTAATTATTTATTCGCAGGGCGCCTATGCGGGGTTTAACGTGCTATTTATCCTGTTTCAAATTAACCCCATATTCGCCGATCGCCTTCTTGATTTCTTTCACGCCTTTGGCCCCCATACCTTCCAGGTCGGTCAATTCCGCTTCAGTCATCTTGACGATGGCACCGACCGTAGCGATTTTGTTGCTTTCCAAAACGTTCATTGTCCTAGTCGAAAGGTTCTTGAGCGCCACTACTTCGACTTTGTTGGGATCTTCTTTTTTCTCCTTGATTTCCTCTTCGACCGCTTCCTTGACTACCGTTTCTTCGACTACGGGTTCTTTCTTCTCAACCTCAGCCAAAGTGCCGAACACCGAAAATTGCTCGACCAAGATAGCCACCGCTTTCGCGAACGCCTCTTTCGGATCTATACTGCCGTCCGTCGTGATTTCCAAGGTGATTTTTTCATAATCGGTCTTTTTTCCGACACGCATATTATCGACGCTGTAGTTGACCCGTTTTATCGGCGTGTAGATCGCGTCCACGGCGATAACGCCGATTTCTTTCTCTCCGCGCTCCTGCTGTTCGACCGGCACATATCCGATCCCATTGCGGATCTCCAACTCCATTTCCAACTCACCCTTCGGACTGGTTATGGTAGCGATGTGCGCGTCCTTGGTGATGACTTCGACGCCGGTCGGACATTCGATCATTCCGGCCGTGATGACCCGCTCCCCTTTCGCGCTCAAAGAAACCTTGACCGGCTCGTCGTTATACGATTTGAATCTGACTTGTTTCAAATTCAGGATGACCTGGATGACGTCTTCCAGGACATTTGGCATAGTCGAAAACTCATGAGTCACTCCCTTGATCTTCACCGAAGTGATCGCGGAGCCCGGCAACGAAGACAACAAAACCCTTCTCAGGGCGTTGCCCAGCGTAGTCCCGTACCCAGGATAACATCCTTCGATTTCAAATTTGCCGGCATATCCGTCCAGACTGGTGAACTTCGGCTTTTGAGGAAGTGTTATTAATTGCATAGTTTTGATTCATCCCGCCAAGACGGGACTTGATAATTATAAATTAAGAAAAATTTATCTTGAGTAATATTCGACTACGACTTGCGCGTCGACATTGATTCCGATTTCATCCCGTGTAGGGACGTTCGTCACCTTGGCTTCCATCTTTGAAACGTCAAAACTGATCCAAGACGGGAAACTCTTCCTGTTCTTGATGACAGGCTCCAGATTTTTGAAATAGACCTTGCCCTCCTTGCTTCCATTTACGGAAATAACATCCCCGACTTTCACTTCATAGGACGGAATAGTAACCTTCTTGCCATTCACCTGCATCAGGCCATGATTTACTAATTGCCTGGCTTGGGATCGGGAGGTCGCGAAACCGGCCCGGTACGTCAGCGCATCCAACCTCATCTCAAGCCTGCCCAAAAGCAGGTCGCCCGTAATGCCGGGCTTGTTAGCCACTTCATCGAAATGCTTCTTGAATTGCCTTTCCAATACGCCATAGATCCGCTTGATTTTCTGTTTGGCTGAAAGCTGGACCCCGTATTCACTTTGGCCTCGAGACACTTTCTTTCCATGCACTCCGGGAGCATAGGCGCGCCTGACAATACCGCACTTCGCGCTATCGCAACGATCGCCCTTAAGGAATAATTTCTCCCCTGCCCGTCTACATTTTCGACATTTTGCTTCTGTGTCTCTAGCCATAATACTTAAAAAAAATGGAATTTAAAAAATTTATAATTTGAAATACCGGATTAGACCCTGCGCGGTTTTTTCGACCGGCATCCATTATGCGGGATCGGGGTGATATCCTTTATGAGTGACAATTCGAACCCGTTGTTAGCCAAGGCCCGGATGGATGCTTCCCGGCCGCTACCCACCCCTTTGACGAAAACTTCCAGCTCCTGCAAGCCGTATTTTTTGACTTTTTCAGAAACGCTGGCCACGACTTGCGTAGCCGCATACGGAGTGGCTTTTTTAGCACCCTTGAAGCCCATCATTCCGGATGATGCCCAGCCCAAGATAGAGCCGTTGATATCCGCGATACTGACGATGGTATTGTTATAGGTGCATTTGACAGTCGCCCTTCCCTTGGCGATTTGCCTCTTCGCCTTCTTCACTTTCTTTTTCACCTCGGAAGCGTCTTCCGGCTTCGTTTCTGCTGGAACCACGGCCGCTTCTTCAATTTTGTCCTTTACTTCTTCAGTCATAATATTATAAATCCCTAATTAATCGCTAATCTATCCGCTAATTATCCCTAATATTTTGCTTATTCGCGATCATTCCTACCTACCGTCAGGCAAGAAGAGCTTGTGATTGATTCGCGATAATAACATCCTAAGTCTTTTCAGTCTTGACCCGGCCACTGCCCATCGTCCTTCGCACGTTGCCGCGGACAGTCCGATTATTGGTCTTAGTCCTTTGTCCACGGACCGGCAAGCCTCTTTGGTGCCTGACTCCGCGATAACAACCGACTTCTTTCAAGCGCTTGATATTAGTCCTGACTTCATGTTTCAATTCCCCTTCGACCCGGACTGTTTTTTCAACATAATCCCGGATCCTGTTCCCATCCGCTTCAGACAGATCCTTCGTCCTCGCTTGCTTGGATATGCCGAGCGTTTCCAAAATCTTAGCCGCCGAATTCGGGCCTATTCCATAAATATAGGTCAGCGAGATTTCTATTCTTTTTTCATCGGGGATATTTACTCCAGCAATTCTTAACATAAAGATGCATTATAAATTATGAATTAAGGATTATGCGTCGTGAAGTCTGACTTTTTAGCGATTCAAACCCACATTCCATGCATAATCCCAGCCTACCCTTGCCGCTGCTTGTGCTTCGGAGTGACGCAAATCACGAAAAGCACCCCTTTCCGTTTGACGAATTTGCACTTATCACAAATTTTTTTGACTGATGCTCGTACTTTCATAGCATTATAAATCCCTAATTAATTCCTAAATTTATATCGTTTTAGTTTGTTTTTTCAAATTTATCCTCCATCGTTCACCTGAGCCGCTGGGTTATCCTACCCTTGGTCAGATCATAGGGGCTCATTTCGATAAGAACCCGATCTCCTGGAAGAAGCCGGATGTAATTCACCCGCATCCTGCCTGAAATGTGCGCCAACACCACATGTCCGTTATCCAGCTTGACTTTGAATGTCGTGCTGGGCAGGGTTTCCTCGACGACACCCTCCAATTTGACCAATTCTTTATTATTTGCCATATGCGGATTCCAACATTGATTATATCCGGATTATGCGTGAATTATTTTACATGATCCGGATTTAATTCAAAGATAATTCGCACCACGATCCGTATAAAACAAAAAAATAGACGGAGATTTCCCTGCGACAAAAAAAATGCCTCAGGGATAAAAATCAATCCTAGTTCATGCTCTTTTTATTCCCTCTATTTTAAATTTATTTACGTTTTTTCCGATGTCTTTAACTATATTAACGAGATATTCAATTCTTGTCAAGCGTTATCTCGACCTGCCGCTCATAATTCGGAATCTTGCCGGATATGAAAGACGGCCAATAGCTGATTTCAACCCGGTCGATATCGGAATATGAGCTCAAATAAGGCCTTAATTCTTCTTCATTTTTCCCCAAAACATCCTGTTTTAACTTGGCCAAATCGATATCCGGCATTGTCTTGCCTGTAGCGTGGACCCGGATAACCATCATGCCGTCCTTGATATTAGCATCGGTTTTTCCGAATTCCAAACCGATGGAGTCTTCCGCCACGACCATACCCGCCTCGCCTTTTTTTGCCAGCAAGCTGGCGACTATGCTTTTCACATCTTGTTCCCTAAAAACGATGGCACTCGCCTCCATTTTGACCGTTATTGAAAAATTGTCCGCAATATCCCCTGGGGATTTGGAAAGGGTATATGATGAATCATCTATAGTTACCGCGTCATCCAGCAGGACATATCCGTCTCCGGCCGCTTCTTCCAATTTCCGGTCCATCAGCGGCCGCAATTCCTGTGCGACCTTGGTTTTCGCCGAATTGATATCGGCATCCGTGATGGCTTTCACAGTCTGGTTACCTTGCCCGCCGCCAGCCATTGCCTTGAATGATTTGGCATAGATCTTGGTATATTTCTCATTGCCACTGCTTTGGAAACCGGGAATCGAAAAGGAAGACGGTCCGATATTGTATCCCTCACCCGCCTCATCCGCGATAACTTCAGCTTCGATGGCGCCCGGCTTGGTTTCCGTCCCCACTTTTTCCATACCCGGCACCGTGATTCCGCTGACCAATCTAAAAATTTTCTTATCGGAATTTTCAAACCTTGTCGTCGCGACCAACGGCTGCGGACTGGAACTGAATTCGTTGTAAACCGTAATTGTGCCGCGTGCCTTCTGGCTGGATGAGTTTTTCGTGCCGCTCGTATCATACTCCCGCGAAAGATCGCTGGAAACCGAAACTATTTTTGCCGGAACAGCCTCGTTCTCCAGGCTGACCGCACCCAAATCCGTACTGCCGTCGATCTGGGAGTCGACCGTCTGGACCTTGTTTTTAGTAAAAACCGCTATCGAAGCCTTCGGCAAGAAAACGTACGCGGCCGCCCCGGAAATAATGACCGTGACGATAGCCGCGATCGCGAAGAAATATTTCCAGACACTCGTGCCAACGTTGATACTTTTGTATTCATCCGCGCCTGTCGTCTTCTGACGTTCGAAAAAACTGCTGGCTTTCTTCATTTTCGATTCTTCCGGCGAAAAATCGTCCGGAAATTCCGGCAGATCTTCCTGTTTGAAGGCGTTCCGCTGATTTTTGATCGCGGGTTTTTTCTCCGGACGCCTAGGACCTTCATCCGCCGCTTCATTCTCTTCGATGATTTCGACATTCCTAATCATATCCATCGGCGCGTAGCTTCCCCGCTTGGCCGTGTTTTTTTGGAAAGACGGTTGTTGTTTTTTCAAATCATCCCCCATATCAACCACCAGTTCCTTGTTCGTGATGCGTTCGCCATTTTCATCTTCCTCCCGCGCCGGCTCTTTTTCAACTAAATACGCCTCCCGGCCCAAGATATCGCCGATTTCCTCGGTTTGGTAGTAACCGTCCGAACCCAGCTTGTCTATCCGCTTCTTTTTTTTCACATCCCTAGAATCCGTCTGGTCTGCGTCAAAATCAACCTTAAACCCATCTTCCGGCTCTTCCTCCGTTTCAAATATCTCTTGTCCGTCGATATCGTCCAATTTCTGCTCGACCACTATGCCGGCTTTTTCAATCAGCATCTTGCCGAACTTATCCTGAGTTACGATGATAAGGCCTTTGCGTATACTATCCGCCTCTTTTTTGAGCAATTTCAAATTTATGATGCTTTGGATAAGGATCGCCCTTTTCGGCACGACGATGACGACCTCCTTGGCTTTGGCTTTTCTCAGCCGGTCCACGATGGAAGTTATTTCCTCGTCTATGTCGATGTAAAATGTTTGATGCACCTGGTTTAAATTTTAAAATCTAAATTCTAAATTTTAAATAAAATCCGAATGATTAAATTTAAAATTTTAAAAAAATAATTTAGTAATTTAAAATTGATTTAAAATTTACGACTTAAAATTTAAAATTCTATTTCTGTATCATCTTGACCGCCCGGCGCAAAATCCCCGCCATCACCTTTTCTTCGCCTGCCAGGTCAAGCGCCAGATTGGCCAATCCCATCGGCGTTATATCCTGGGGATCCCTCAGTTCGCCGGTCGCATCCGTTATATTGACTACGTCTTTCGGCTGCAAAAAGCTGACTTGTGGCATCTTAGCAAACGGCAAATTCTTTGTCCACTTAGAATTGAGCAGGGCCTTCTTGATTCCCGGCAAACCGGAGCCGCCGCCGCACAGGAAAAATCTGGACGGCAAGGTGTCCGATTCGGCGAACTCCGCCAGCGACAACTCGACTCCCGACAGCCAGACATTGCAATCGTCTTCCAGCATCTTTTCAACCTTTTGCGATACGTCCTTGCCGAGCCGGCCTTCGGCGTATTTTATTTTCAAAACCTCGGCTTCCTCAAAAGTGATCCCCAGCTCCTGGCCCAATCTTTTCGTGAAAGCGCGGCCACCCAAAGCGAACATTTTCGTACCTTCCAATCCTCCGTTGCGCACGACCGCGATATCGGTCGTACCGCCGCCGATATCGATGAATATGGCGTTGAAATCCAGCACGTCTTCGATTCCCATCGAACGCGCTACCGCATACGGTTCCGCCGCGATACTCAACAAGTCCAGTCTCAACTCCTCCGCGATGGCCTGCAACGCCCCCAGATGTACCATCGGGGCATAGGCATTGAAGACCGAGATGGAAACGTCGCGCCCCTGGAAACCGACCGGATTGGTGACCCGGTAACCGTCGATGCGCACGTCCACGATTGCCGCGTTTATGAGTTTCACTTCAATTTCGCTATGCCCGGTCTCCCAAGCCAATTGCTGCCTGATGCGGTCAAAAGCTTTCCACTGCACTTTTTGGATGATATTTTTCAACTCCGGCAGATCGATCCTGATTTCCGGCTTGATCCTTTCGTAATGAACCGTCGTCGTCGTGCCTTTCACCAGCTCGCCGGCGATACCCATTATGGCCTTCTCAACCTTTTTGGTGCCGGCCATCTGCTTGGCCAGACCGATAGCTTTCTTGGAATTCTCAATCACTCCCGCGATATCCGAAACGGCTCCGCTTTGCATATCGCCCAGCCTTTGCCTGGCGCGTCCGACGCCCGCCACCACGCCATTGCCGGTCTCCGGATCGATTTTGAAAACCAGGGCTTTCACCACTTCCGTCCCGATATCCAAAGACAAGATGAAATCCGTCGTGATGCCGCGCGAACCTAAAATTTTAGAAAAAATTCCCATTTATATAAAATCTGTTTTTTTATTTTTATTTGGTTAGCCTAATTATAAAACAAAAGGGCTTGATTGACAAACGGGACGGAATTGCTATAATTCCCTATTCTTTAAAAACCATCAAAAAAAACAAGAGGAGTACATATTATGGAAATGGAAAAGGAAAGCAGCCGTATCGTCCTGGACCGGGACCGATTGGAATACTACCTGCCGCACAGGGACTGGGCCTTGGCACTAGACAGCGTGACCTATGACCTCGAAATAAAGGACCGACTGACAGCTATCAAAAAGTTGTCAGCGACCGATCCTTATTTCAAAGGTCACTTCCCCGGCAACCCCGTGTTACCCGGTCATTGGCAACTGGAGCTTATCTGTCTGGCCGGAGCCGTCTTGTGCGGGCTGATGTTCCCCGCGCAAAACGGATATCCAATTTTAACGAGCTTCGAAGGTATGAAGCTCCGGCGCCCGATCAAGCCCGGAGACTCGATTGAAATCAGGGTGGCGTTCCTCCGACAAGAAATCATCCACAGAAACACCCACTATTTCCTGTCCGGGGCGATTTTCCTCAATGGGAAAAAAGCCTCAAGCGTCGAGGAGATCCACGGGGTGCTGGTAACCTAGCTACCCCGACGCCACAAACACAAAACACCCGGAACGGAAGTTCGTTCCGGGTGTTTTTAATTTTCATCCGGGATATTTATTCCAGCACCGCCTTGATCCTCCGCACGCCGGCGCTGGAGGCCTCTTCTTTTTTGATTTTGAAACGGCCGAGTTCGGACAAATTTTTCACGTGCGGACCGCCGCACAGTTCGATGCTGAAATCACCGATTTTGTAGACTTTCACGATGTCGCCATATTTGGCAGGATCAAATGAAACTTTCGCCGTTTTCAATGCTTCCTCCTTGGACATCTCCGTCATTTCCACCGCAATCCCCTCTTGGATTTTTTGGTTGACCAAATCCTCGATTTCTTTCAATTTTTCCGGAGAAACTTTTTCCGGATAATTGAAA
The DNA here is from genome assembly GCA_030679985.1 of Candidatus Moraniibacteriota bacterium. Taxonomy (GTDB): domain Bacteria; phylum Patescibacteriota; class Minisyncoccia; order Moranbacterales; family UBA2206; genus JAUXSK01. The sequence continues at coordinate 15,220 of JAUXSI010000051.1, forward strand.
TCGAAACGCAACCTTTCGGCGGTGATATTGCTGCCTTTCTGGTAAGTTTCCAGCCCCAAGATTTCCCGCAACGCCGCTAATAACAAATGGGTGGCGGTGTGATATTTCGTTTCCATCTCGCCTGTACCTTGCAAGCCACCCTTGAAAGCGCCAGCTGAAGCCGTGCGGGACAGGTCTTGGTGTTTTTTGAATTCCGCTTCGAATTCTTCTTTATCCACTTCCATTCCTTTTTCTTTAGCCAGCTCCGCTGTCATTTCCAATGGAAAACCATAGGATTGATACAAAGCAAAGGCTTCTGCCGCTGTAACTGCAGAAAGCTTATTGAATTCCTTCAGTCCTTTTTCTAGTGTTTGTCTGAATTTATTTTCTTCTTTTTCCAATTCTTCAACAATCCTGTTTTCATTTGTTTTTAATTCCGGATAAAATTCCTTGAATTCTTCGATTACGGCATACGCTAAACTTTTCGCAAAATTCACATCGATACCGAGCAGTTTCCCATGGCGCACCATGCGCCGGATCAGGCGGCGCAAAACATAACCGCGCCCGACATTGTTCGGCTCAATCCCATCGGAAATTATGAAAACACTGGCACGGATATGATCCGCAATAATTCTAGCGGAATGCTTTTTTTCCTCACTCAGATCCGCATACCATTGCTGATGCGGCCTGATTTCTTCCGAATATGGGATATTCGGTTCCATTTTTTGCGGCATCAACAAGGCAATCTTATGAAAAATATCCTTGAATAATTCCGTCTCAAAAACATTTTCCTTGCCATTCAAAACCGCCAGCGTCCTTTCCACGCCCATTCCCGTGTCCACATTCGGCTTGGCCAGTTTTTCATATTCGCCCTCGGCCGTCTTGTTGAATTCCATAAACACGTCGTTCCAAATCTCAATCAAACGGAATGAATCGACCAGATCACCGAATTTCTGTCCATCCATAGGACCGTCCTCGGGACGGGTGTCATAAAACATTTCCGTGTCCCCGCCGCAGGGCCCGGTCGCGCCGGCGATCCAAAAATTATCCTCGGTTCCCAATGGAATGATGCGCACGTTGTCTTTGATGATTTCGTCTTCACCGGCCACCGCCACATCCATCCCGGATTTGGCAAAAGTCTCTTTCCAAACTTCGATGGCGGTTTCGTCCCGCGGAATGCCATTCTCGCCTTTGAAAGTCGTCACATATAGCCGTTTCGGATCAAGTCCCAGCCATTCCTGGCCGGTCAAAAACTCGAAGCTCCATTCGATGGCTTCTTTCTTGAAATAGTCCCCGAAACTCCAATTACCCATCATTTCAAAAAAAGTGAGGTGCCGATTGTCACCGACATCATCTATGTCGCCCGTCCGGACGCATTTTTGGACGCTAGTGACGCGCCGGCCTCCCGGATGCTCTTCGCCCAAAAGATAGGGCACCAACGGGTGCATTCCGGCGGTCGTAAACAGCGTCGAAGTGTCGGTTTCCCGTGGCACCAAAGACGCCGAGAGGATGACCGTATGCCCCTTGGACTTGAAAAATTCCAGATATTTTTCCCGCAATTCCTGTGCTGTCATACTTTTTTTTATTTATGGCTTTCCAATCCATGCCGGATCTGCCCGTAAAATTTTTCCCATTTATACCCGAGGACTTTTTCCAACTCGGCCATCGCCGCTTCAACATCCCCATCCGCATCCAGATGCCTTTCGATCCTTTTGATCTTTTCCATATTCCATTTTTCGATCTTGAGTTCTGACTGGTCGGCGATTTCGTCCACTGTGCTTGATAGTCTTGATAACATATGTTTTTGTCCGATCAGGTCCGTTCTACCGCCAACCGGCGACCGGCGGAATCCTGTCGGGATCCACATTGAGTTATTATAATGAATTGACTTGTTTTTTCAAGCGGTTTATTTCCGCCTGCTTGATGACGATATCCCGCTCGACGGTTTGGAGCCGGCTCTGGCTTTTCTGCAATGCGACTTTCAGATAATCGGATTCTTTCTTTATCTTCCTTTCATCAGCTTCGATAAGCGTTTTTTCTTTGATGGTTTTTTTCAAATCAGCTTCCAGCATCATAACCCCGCGCTGCAAATCGTTCATTTTCCTGCGTTTTTCCCTGGCGTCCAGGTCTTTTTGTCTGCGATCGTCCATATTTTTTATTGATATTTAATTTTTATCCGGCGAGATGCGAGGCAGTTCTACCCATCTCCGTTTTCGATTTGTAGAAAAAATAACCGACTATGGCGAATGTCATCACGGGGGATAGCCAGTTTGGCACATGCACCGCGAAGCTGTCCGCCAACATTATCAGGCCTAAAACCAAGATAGAATACATCGCGCCGTTTTTAAGATAGGCGTATTTTTTAATCTTATCAATATTCCCGATAGTGAATTGCCGCAGCACTACCGCTCCCAAGCCGTTGCCGAGGATTATCAACGGCACGGACAAAGTAAAAGCGAACGCCCCCAGCACGCCATCGATGGAAAAAGTCGTATCGATAACTTCCAGATAGAAAATTTTGCTCAGGTCGGAAATGCCTCCGCTGTTCTTAACCAGACGTTTCTCGCTCTCCTCCGCGTTCTGCTTGAAGCCGTGCGTGATGAAAAAGGCGGTCGAACCCACGACGGCCCCGAAAGCCATCATTGGATTGATTTTCAAAGCGAACCACACGACGACCGCTAACAACACCGATATCACCGCATAAAACCAAATGCCTTGGGAATGGAAAAACCGTTCTCCCTTGAGGCCGTAATTTTTCGGCTCGATAAAAAGCCAGTGGAAAAACAAGAAGACCAAAAATATTCCGCCACCGGCCAAAAGGATCGGCGCCGACGCCTCGACGGATTCGGCGACGCGCGGATCATTACTGAAAGTGGCCGTCAAAGAACCCAGAAAACCCAAAGCGGGATTGACCGCCCAAACGATAAACCACGGCAGCAGCCCGCGCACGATGAAAACCGCGAACAGGAGCCCCCAAGTCAAAAACCATCTTCGCGCCCGCTGGCCCATCGTGGACAAAACTTCCGCGTTGACGATGGCATTATCGACACTGCTTATTATTTCAAACAAGCTGAGCCCTCCGATTGTCAGGATAATTGACAGCAACTCCATTTCCTTTTCTCCGGACTTGCGCGCTTACTGCGAACAAGTTTTGGTTTTTATTGAAATTATTCCGCTACCGGCAGACAATCCTTCCGCCGCCGAGCATCTCCCCTTTGGCGGTATAGAAAACCGCTGACTGGCCCGGCGAGATGGCCCGCTGGGGCTCGACAAATCTTATGTTATAAACGTCATCCTTGACCGAATCTATGCTAGCCGGGACTGCCTGGTTGCGATAGCGGTTCTTGACCAGGACATCCAAAGGCAATTTCGGTTTTTCCGCTATCCAATTGACCCGCTCGACTTCCATCCCATCGCAAACCAAAGCCGGATCTTTTTCATTATTGGTCACGACCAGGATGTTTTTTTTCAAATCTTTATTTACCACATAGTATGGTCCGTCGCCGCCGATATTGATGCCCCGGCGCTGGCCGATCGTGTAGAGCGGCAAACCCTCGTGCTCACCTACCGTTTTTCCGGCTGTATTGATGATTTTGCCTTTTTTCAATTCCAGATTACGACGCAAGAAATTTTCCGGATATTTCTCCGGCGTGAAACATAATCCTTGTGAATCATCTTTATTAAAAACCGGCAAACCTAATTTTTCCGCGATTTTCCTGATTTCCGACTTCTTATACCCCCCCACCGGAAAAAGGATTTTGGCCAGCTGTTTCTGGTTGAAATTATATAAAAAATATGACTGGTCTTTCTCCTGATCAGCGCCTTGAAACAAATGATAAATAGTTTTGGATTTTGGATTTTCCTGCTTCAGGCAGGCATAGTGTCCGGAAGCGACATAATCTCCTTCCATCTCCAGCATTTTTTTCATCAGCACGTTGAATTTGATATGTTCATTACAAGCCACGCACGGATTGGGCGTCCGCCCGGCGGCATATTCGGACAAGAAATAATCCACCACTTCTTTTTTGAATTCTTTGGCGGCATTGGCGGTGTAGAGCGGGATGCCGAGAATCTGGCACACCCGGCGCGCATCCTCCTGCGATTCCAAAGAACAGCATTTGTTTTCCACCAAACTGTCCGTCTCCGGCTCTTTCCAAAAATGCATAAAGACCCCCACGACATCATAGCCCTGCTGCTTCAATAGCGCGGCCGCCACCGACGAATCCACGCCTGAAGACATACCCACGATAACTCTCGGTTTCTTTTTAGCCATATCGTAATGATATTATAATTAGTCCGTTATGTAAACAAAAAATAACCCCAATCATATGAGGATTATTTTAAAAATCCCTTTTACAATGTCGTCGCCGTCATCACCACGCTGCCGGTATAGGTGCCGGTGGGTTGGAATTTGTTGGAACCGATCTCGGAACCGAATTGGATGATCTGATCGGAACCGGTCTGGAGGGTTTCGGTGGAGCGGACGATGATCTGGTAGGCAGCAGCGGAAACATTGAGCCATTTGCCGGCGTAGCCGTCGCTAGTGCCCCATAGGTTGGTGTCGGGATCGGTGGAGGTGGATTTGAGGCGGGCGCCCCAAGCTGCAGTGGCTTGGTCGATGGTCCAGATTTCCGGAGTGTCGGGGGTGGTCGGCAGGTAGCCGGCGATGGTGTCGGCGGTGGCGTTGGTCAAATCGGTGTTGGGTGTGGACCATTCCAGTTTGTAACCGTTCGAGTTGTTAGTCTTGATGTTGCAGGTAGCTTCGTTGGCGGCATCGATAGCCGATTGGCCGGTGCCGGTGATGGGGTTGAGCGTCAGGGTGTCGGTGCAAGAGAGGGCGATGGTGGCTTCGATCGGCAAGGAAGAGTTGATGTTGGTTTCCCCGGAGAGGGAGCCGTCGCCATTGACGGTGTAGGTGGTGGCTTGGGTGGTGGTGAAGGTGCACAGACCGCTCGTGACGACACAACTGCCTTCATCCACCCAATCTGACGAACCAGCGGATTTGGATTGAATAGCCAGGGAATCCCCGTTGTAGACCGGGTCGATCGCGATGGAGATAGTGATCGGATTATTGGTGAAAGTCAGACGAGTATCCGGAACACCGATTTCGATGGCGCCCCGGGAAGTGGCGATAGTGGAACGGACACTGGAGGTGACATTGGTGATATCCAATTTAGACAAATCGAAAGTGCCGCCATCGGTATTGGTGATGACGGTGTTGAGCGGCAGATAGGCTTGGCCGATGTCGGTGGTCAAAGTGATGTTGAGGTTAGCTGTTGCTTGCTCGGTCGCCGTGAGCGTGCCGGAGTCCAAGGCGAAATAGTCGGAATCTTCAGCGTCAGTGATTTTGACTTCGTCCGGTTCCGGGATGACGACCGATTCGGGCAGAGTAGTAAAACTCAACTCGCTGCCTACGGCTTCGCCGACCGAGTTGACAGCTTTGGCGCGGTAATAATAGGTGGTTTCGGGGGTCAGATCAGTGATTTGGCAAGAATAGATGCCCGTAGTACCCGTATTAGCGGAACATTGGTCCGGGTAAACGCCTGAGACTGTGCCGTATTGGATATAGCGGGTCGGGTTTTCTCCGCCGGTGGCGGTCAGATTGCCGCTGGCCGTAGCTGAAAAAGAAGCGACGGTCGGATCGGCGACAGTAGCTACAGCCGGCGCGTTAATAGTGGCGTAGGACACGGTGACGCCAGAGAGAGTCGGCGTATTGAGGCCGTCTGAGCTGGAAAGGGTGGCTTGGTATTGGAAATATTGGTCGCCGGTCCGGTCTTTCTGAATGTCATCGATAGCTTCATTGCCGGAGTCGGTGAAATAGGCATCGCTGTCGCAAGTGTCCAGCGTGCCGTCCTCCGGTCCGCACCACGGACCCCAAGCGAGGCCATCACCTGATGTGCGGAGTTGGAACTGGATATCAGTGTTAGGCAAGAGGTTTTCAGACCATTGGAGGGAGGCCAGGGTAGCAGCGGCGACTTCGGTATTATAGACGGAAGAAGTCAACGTCTGGCGGGCAGTGAAATGGAAAGTGATGTCTGACAAGCTCGGAGTAGTTGCGATATCCGTAGTCGCCAGATTGGCCCGGTATTGGACGTAGCGATTACCGTTAAGAGCGGAAATGTTTCCTCCGTCAGCGATGTCGTTTTGCCAAGCAACCCAAGAACCGTCGTCGGGATCAGCGGTGTTGCCGGCGCGGACATCGACCGTGAGGGTGGTGTTGGCGGGAACGTTTTTATTAAAAGAAAGGGTAGTAAAATCTTTGGTTGTGGACAGGTCGGTGGCGACGGAAGTGTGAGTGCCGGAAGATAGATAGGTCACAAGATTAAGAGTTTGTACTGGAACATTGCTTTGAGTCGTGGTGCTATCCCCTAGTTGACCGTTACTATTATACCCCCAACAATTAACAACGCCTCCGGTCTTCAGGGCGCAAGTATGGTGATATCCGGTTGAAATCTGATTTGCACTAGATAAAAAATCAATATTGCCAATTCCGTGAACTTGAACAGGAGTAAATGACGTAACATTGGAGAAATTTCCCAATTGGCCATAAACTCCATAGCCCCAACAATAGACAGTGCCATCGTTTTTCGTAGCGCAAGTATGCCTGAATTTTGTTGAAATCTGATTTACGTCCGTAAGGACACCGACATCATTAACCCCGTGCACTTGTACCGGAGTATAGCGGGCAGTGGTGGTATTGTCTCCAAGCTGACCAGCACCATTATAGCCCCAACAATAAACAGTATTGTCTGTCTTTAGTGCACAGTTATGGTTTTGCCCAGAAGCTACTAGACTTATATCTGAAAGAAATCCGGAATCATTCACGCCGTGAACCTGCACGGGAATATGACTCTCTATGATCGTACCATCTCCTATTTGGCCGTAATTATTTATACCCCAACAATAGACAGTACCGTCAATTTTTAGAGCGCAGGTTTGGTTAATCCCAGGAATAATCTGATCCACATCAACAAGAAATCCGACATCACTAACTCCATGCACTTGGACTGGTGTGGTTCGCTGGGTAATCGTATTATCACCTAACCGACCATAAACATTACTCCCCCAACAATAGACCGCGCCGTCGGTTTTAATCGCGCAGGTATGGACACCTCCAGCGGAAATCCGATTCACATCCGTAAGAACGCCGACATTATCCACTCCATGTACTTGCACTGGCGTCAATCGTTGCGTTACGGTGTAGTCCCCTATTTGACCAGTACTATTATACCCCCAACAATAGACCGAATTGTCAGTTTTCAAAGCGCAAGTATGATATCCACCGGCAGAAATATGACTCACGTCCGTAAGGACGCCGACATTATTAACCCCGTGCACTTGTACCGGCGTTAAACGCTGGGTTGTTGAAAAGTCACCCAGCTGACCATAATTATTGACCCCCCAGCAGAAGACCGTGCCATCGGTTTTCAGGGCACAAGCATGGTAATATCCCGTTGAAACCTGAATGACCTCATTTGTATTCAGCAATCCCACCATCGCCTCATCCCCCGCCCCGGACACCTGCGTATCCGAATCCGTGCCGGTTGCGAAATCAGCGTCCGAAGTGAAAGTTTCTTGGAAACTCGGCAGATCAAGTTGAAGATTAGATGCTCCATTGACCATCGCCGGATCTTTGGCGCCATATTTGGTCCAACCCGTCTGGTCATCGGTATGGGTGGCGGTGATGTCGGATTGTCCCCCGCTCCAATCGGCCTGGGTGAAAGTGAAGTCCACACCTTGGGCTTTTTGGGAATTGAAATACATCCCGCCCGCCAAAGAAAAAATGACTAACAAAGCGAATGAGCCATTCAATATCCTTTTTTTATTCCTATATGAAAAAAATGACCGGGACGCGAAAAAACCGCGCTTCCGATCGCTCACATTGCTGGAGTATTTGTTATGTTTTTTATCCTGGAAAAACATAGCTCGTATTTTATTTGTATTTTTATTTTTGAGATATATGCCAACAACCGGGTCGAGTCCCCCAGCTAATCGATTGATTTGATTATACAATATTTCGCCAGAAATAGGAAGAAGGAGTTATCCACAGGACCCTTTGTCAGCGCTTGCTTTCCAACATTTTTTGCGCGCCTTTTTGCGTGTCATAAATTTTCGACTGGGGCACGCTGTCAACAAGACCCTCGCCGACCTTGACCACGAACCACGCCAGCAAAAAAACGGCGGTCAGCAGGATGACGATTCCGATTTGGGATAATCTGGCGGCACTCGGCCGATAAAAATCATTTTTCTCCATATCATTGTTTGGTTTGGTCCAACAGCGCGCGCACGCTTTCCAAATCGATATTCGGTTTCTGCCTTTGCGGCTTGAATTTTTTCGGAGCGATATGCGACATCTGCGACAAACTCAGCGGTTTGTCTTGCGGCGCATAGACCACCTGCTGCGAAGCCGGAGCGCTCTTTTCCCTGGCGGGCTGCTGCACGGGTTTGGCCTGGACCGGCTGCGCGCTTTCGGTTTGACTGCCCTGCTTTTCAGCGGACATCTTGCGTCTGGCCATCAAACGCTGATGGTCCTTGAGACATTCGCGGCAAAAAGCCGGCCGGGACGGATCCGGTTTGAACGGCACAGAGATAGGTTCTTCGCAAGTCGCGCAAATAGTGGAAAACATTTCTTTGGGCACTTCAGGCTTGGCCATAACCGCCGGCTTGACATCCGCTTTCGGAACGCTTTTTTGGACCGGAACGGCCGGGTTGCTTATGATATTCGCGGTCGGATAAACTTTTTTAATCGCTTCCTTATTGGAATAATTCGAAGTTTTCGGATAGGTCTTATTATTACCAGCCGCTTCGACGACATTTCCGCCGGCAACCGCCGGATTTTTCACGAAGTCCGTATCCATATCGCCTAATTCTTCCGGACCATCCTCAAGCGATTCTTTGAAAACCTCCATTCCGCTCCAACGGGCTATCCGATCTTCAACTTCCGCTTT
>JAUXSI010000024.1 GCA_030679985.1 Candidatus Moraniibacteriota bacterium
GGTAAATTCGTCCGGTGGCCTGACTTGGTACCTGGATTACAACGGCAACGGCATTTGGGATGGCACCGCCATAGACCGGATGTACGTTTCAACCTTTGGCTCACCGGGAGACATTCTTATCACTGGTGACTGGAATGATGACGGTAAAACGGAAATAGGGATTGTGAAGCCCAACCCAACCCAAACCGGATTGGATTGGTATCTGGACTGCAATGGCAATGGAATTCTGGATAATGATCCAAATATTGACTGCATCTATCTGTCCAACTAACTAAAGTCTAGAAATAGACACAACCAAAACGGTTTACCTCTAAGTTTCAGAGGTGAACCGTTTTTTTATTTATAAACAAGATTTGGTTATTGCAAAAAATCCTTATGTACGGCTTTTTAAGTCACTCTCGTTGTATTTATGCTATTTTTTGCTATAATTAAGTAAATTTTAGAAAATACACCTAATTTTTACACGAAACAACGATGCTGGAACCAATAAACCATAAAATTTTCATACTTATTCCCGCTTACAACGAAGAGGCAGTAATTGGATCAGTTATCCTAAGGCTTAAAGAAGCCGGGTATGGTAATATCCTGGTTGTTAATGACGGTAGCAAAGACAATACCGCGAGAATAGCAGAAAGCGCTGGTGCTGAAGTACTGAATCATATAATGAATCGCGGCCAAGGATCAGCACTTGAAACCGGCATGAAATATTTACGCGAAACACATAGACCCGACATTATCATAACCTTTGATGCGGATGGGCAACATAGCGTTGAAGATATCGCGCGATTGATCCGACCTATAATTGAAGAAAATTTTGACATAGTCTTAGGCTCCCGATTTTTGAACAAAAAAGCCAGGATACCTCTATTAAGAAAAGCCATCTTAAAAGCTGGCATATTGTTCACATCCATAATATCCCGCATAGAACTATCGGATACCCATAATGGCATCCGGGCTTTGGGAAAAAGAGCGATCAATTCGATAGAAATATACCATCGGGGAATGGAACATGCCTCGGATATCATCGATGAGATAGCTAGGAATGGATTGAAATACAAAGAAGTCCCGGTAACCATAACTTATTCCGAATATTCCCTGAAAAAAGGACAGAAAAACCTCGGATTTATAAAGATGGGCTTGAAAATATTATTAAATAAAATAATAAAATGACTTTCTTAAGGATTATCGCACTGATATTCATAGCCTTTGCCACTTCAAGGGCATATTTAAGATTCAAGGATAAATCCCTCAATCTTGCAAATTTGATTTTCTGGATAGTCATTTGGGGGCTGGCGCTAATATTCATTTTCAATCCTAAAATATCCGATAAAATAGCCTCCTTTCTCGGACTGCAAAGAGGAACCGACACTATCCTATTTTTAGCCTCCATACTTCTTTTCTATCTTGTTTTCAGAATTTATGTCAAGGTTGATTCGATCGATCAAAATTTAACGCGCCTGAATACGAATGCTTCAATATTACTGCACAAAAACTCCAAAAAAAATAATTGATATGAAATTACTTATTTTTTCCCCTTATTACCCCCCTCATATCGGGGGTCTGGAAACCCATGCCGACGAATTCAACAAGCATCTTTCGGCAAAAAATGTTTCCATAACCGTCTTTACTACCCGCCTGCCGGCCGGTTCGCCCGAAAGGGAAACTATGCACGGCCGGGTTACCATTTTGCGATTCCCAGCTTTCGAAATCATCCCGAACTATCCCCTGCCGAAATTCTGGCAATCCGGATTTTGGAAATTGTTCCTGCCCTTGTTCAATGAAAAATTCGACCTTGTGATTTCCCGCACGCGGTTTTTCAACGCTTCCATCCTGGCTTTGCTTTATGCCAAAACCAAAAGGACCAAGTGGATCCATATCGAACACGGGTCTGATTTCGTCCAACTTTCCAACAAATTCAACTCGTCCGTCGCAAAAATATATGACTGGACGTTAGGCAGGCTGGTCTTGAAACTTTCCGACAAAAACATCGCCAACTCCGCCGCCTCGGCCGGTTTCTGCAAAAGATTGAGCCGCAGAGACTGCGCGGTGATCTACCGCGGAGTGGAAATCGAAAAAATCGACGGACTGCCGCCAACGACGGAAATACGCGAAAAATATCCAAACCGGACCATCATAACTTTCCTGGGCCGCCTCATCGATGGCAAAGGCGTCGCCGACCTCATCCAGGCGGTGGCGGAATTGGAAGGGAATTACCTGCTTTTCATCATCGGAGACGGTCCGCAAAAGAGGAATTTGGAAAAATTGGCCGAAAAACTCGGCATCTCGGACAAAATCATTTTCTGGGGACACAAAAACCAAGCTGAGGCCGTCGGGCTTCTGAAAATATCCGACATTTTCGTCAATCCAAGCTACACGGAAGGGCTTCCGACCTCGGTTATCGAAGCCGCTTTGTGCGAAAAAGCCATCATTGCGACGAATGTAGGCGGCACGCCGGAAATCATAACCGACAGCGAAAGCGGCTATCTGATCGACCCCAAAAACACGGATTTACTAAAAGGACGGCTTGAGTTATTATTAGATAATCCGGATTTAAGGGAGAATTTCGGCAAAAAAGCCCGCCGAGCGGTTTACGAAAAATTCAATTGGGACAGGTCCATCGGAAAATACTTGGAAATATTCAAAAAAATTATCTCCTAAATTTTACGTTTTGATTTTTAATTTTGCATTTTCATTATGTGTGGCATAACCGGAAAAATATTTTTTGACACCGACGAGGTTTCACAAACGGAAATCGAAAAAATGAACGGCGCCATTATCCATCGCGGACCGGACGACGGCGGCGTTTATGTTTCTCCCGACAAAAAAACCGGCCTGGGCCACCGGCGTCTTTCAATCATCGACCTCTCCCCGCTCGGACACCAGCCAATGGGTTATCTTGACCGCTATTGGATCGTTTTCAACGGAGAGATCTATAACTTCCAAGAAAAACGTGATCTTTTGGAGAAAGAAGGCTACCGCTTCAAATCGAAATCGGACACCGAAGTGATTATGGCACTCTATGACAAGTTCGGGAAAAAATGCCTCGACCACCTGCGCGGAATGTTCGCTTTCGCCATCTATGATGAACAGGAAAAAACCGTCTTCTGCGCCCGCGACCGGGTCGGCAAAAAACCTTTCAAATACTACCTGGACGGGCAGGTTTTTATGTTCGCTTCCGAACTCAAAGCCATCCTCACGCAAAAGGAATACAGGAAAGAAGTGGACTATGACGCCATCCACCATTACCTGACCTTGCAATATTGCCCTGCTCCGCTCACCGGTTTCAAGGGGATAAAAAAACTCGAAGCGGCGCACTACCTTTTCATCGACCTCAAAACCAAGAAGGTCGAAAAAGAAAGGTACTGGAAATTGGACTATTCCAAAAAATTGGACTTGCCGGAAGAAGAATGGAAAAAAAGGATAATGGAAAAATTAGAGGAATCCGTCCGGTTGCGTATGATTGCCGACGTTCCGCTAGGAGCCTTCCTTTCCGGCGGCATCGACTCCAGCGCCATCGTGGCGCTTATGAGCAAGTTGAGCGACAAACCGGTCAAAACTTTTTCCATCGGCTTCAAAGAGGAAAAATACAACGAACTGAAATATGCCAAAATCGTGGCCGACAAATTCAAAACCGACCACACGGAATTCATCGTCGAACCGCACGCCATCGAGCTCCTGCCGATGTTGGTGCGCCACTACGAAGAACCCTACGCCGATTCCAGCGCCCTGCCGACCTACTACGTCAGCAAGATGACGCGCGATTTCGTCACCGTCGCCTTGAATGGCGACGGCGGAGACGAGAATTTCGGCGGCTATTCCCGTTACAGCGCTTTCAAATTCTCACTGTTTTATGAAAATTTTTCAGCACTGAACAATATCATAGTCTTGCCGCTAAGCAAATTTTTAACCGATACTTTCAATAGCACCCTCCTTGAAAGAATTCATAGGTTTTCAAACTCCATAAACCATAGCTACACGAAAAGGAGCGGCCTATTCACCAATTATTTCACAATTGAACAAAAAAATAATTTATACTCGGATTCTTTCAAGGACAAATTGGCAAAATCAGATTCCTGCGATATCGCAGGCGATAAATTTGCCGAGTCAGGAGCGGCGGACAAAATGGACCAATTATTGTACGCCGATATAAACACATCCCTGCCGGACGATCTTCTTGTTAAAGTCGATATGGCATCGATGCTCGTATCCCTTGAGGGGCGATCCCCTTTCCTTGACCATGAATTTATGGAATTTTGCGCAAAAATCCCCTTTGGTTTGAAAATCAAAGGACTGAACGGCAAAAAACACATACTCAAAAAAGCGCTGGAAGATATTTTGCCAGCGGAAATTATGTATCGGAAAAAAATGGGGTTCAGCATCCCCCTGGAAAAATGGTTCCGGACTGAATTAAAGGATTTCACGTATCATAAATTATTATCGGAAAATTCATCAATTGGAAAAATTTTCGATAAAAATTACGTAAAAAACCTCCTTGACGACCATTGTCTGGAAAAATTCGATCATTCACACCGGATTTGGGCGCTGCTGGCACTGGAATTATGGCTTGAAGAATATTTCGCTTGATATCATTGACTCAGAAATTTAATGAGGAACTACTTCGACAAAAAAAAGGCTTGGAATATCGCCAAAGACAATAAGTGGATCATAGCCGCCTCGGTTTTTTTTATAATACTGAAGTTTTTTCTTATCGGAACCTTATGGGAAAACAGGTTACTTCCGCCCCAACCAGATGACGCTTTTATATATGCGTCTAATATAGAATCAGTGAGGGACTGTCCCACGGTGCTTTGCAATGATGAAAGCCAATATTATTCATTGAAAAACTACCAAGGATTCACCTATCTGACTTATAGGTTATCCGGAGGGTTAATCGGAAAAATACTGCATATCGATTCGATATCGGCATTCAAATTATTGTTTTACGCCGGAACGGTACTGTTGCTTTTTTCCCTGATATACCTATTAAAAAGCTTGGAATCTAACAAAAACCTGATTGCCATTTCGATATTCACACTATCCCTTTTCAATGGGATGGGATATTACCATGGATTCTGGTGGGTAGTTCCAAGTTTCTTCACTGTCGTTTTGTTTTTTCTCATATTAGGAACCGTCTTCAATGGGGATGACCGCCACTGGAAAACAAAAATAACCATCTTTTCCGCGTTGTTGATCCTTACCCATCCGACTGGGATATTTATGAACCTATCCGTTCCATTACTGGCTTTTTTTTGCTGGTTTTTAAAAGTAGACCGTAAAAATCCCATCTTTAAAAAAATCCTTTTCACTTTCATTTGCTCCATATTGATATACTCACCGATCGCCGTTTATCTGAATAACACCCCTTTAAAAAATCCTTTCGGTCCTGAAAATATGCTCGCTTCATATTACAATACGCTAGCAAACAAACATCCAGCCACTATCGATTCACAAGAAGAAGACCGGTTATCCGCAGAACATAATCCGCCCGAAAAAACTGGCTTTGAAAATTCTCAAAATACCAGCGGAAATTTATCGGATAAAGAAATAGTGAAAAATTATTATTTTTCCTGGATTTTCTTTCCGCGTCTTTATGGCGCTATTCCTTTCATCCTCACTATTTTGATATTATTCTATTATAAAAAATTGGAGGTGTTATCGATATATTTTTATTTCATCACGCTAGTCGTGGTTGGAGCGCTTTTCCAAAACGGATCAAGGATGCTCATATTACTTTGGCCTTTCACCTATATCCTCATAGGATTCGGGGCTTTTTTCGCATTTAAATTGATCCGGGATAAGATCGGCCCGGGGGCTATCAAGGCGGCCGCGTATACCATGATCGTTTCGTTCCTTCTGGCATTCACCGCTATCAACATCTCCTTTTCCTATTTATTCAATGAATCTCAAAATAAAATGTTCAATATGGACATAGACAAGGATTTTGTTGATTATATCCAAAGCACGGGTTATTATAAGGATAACGGCAAATTTGTTTTTTTCAATTCCAAGCTATCCCTTGTTTTCGGTATTTACCAAGGAATCTCCATATCCAAAATAACTGCGGATGCTTCAAATGCGGAATATTTCGTGACTACCGTCTGTCCTGATACGGCCAAGGAAACCGAACAAACGAAACTTTTCCAACTGTATTCAACCTTGAGAAAATACATTTCCGGCTTTGAAAACAGGACCGGATTGGATAAGCGAGAAGCACGCGTCGATTGCAATGGAAATCTGCCGAGTAATTTCATTTTTGATAAACGGTTCGGCGACATATTAATATTCAAAAAAACATAACATTATGAGCAAAAAAAATATTTTGATATTTTCCGTAGCGTATTATCCGATGGTCGGAGGCGCCGAAGTCGCGTGGAAAGAAATTACGGACAGACTGGGTTATTTTGAATTCGATATGGTCACCCCCAGATTCAAAAGGTCACTCCCCTCCTATGAAAAGATAGGCAATATCAATGTTTATCGGATCGGGTTCGGAAATATTTTTGACAAATTGATGTTTCCGATTACCGGAGCGATCGCGGGGTTCTTTCTGAATCGCAAGAAGAATTACTCCCTGACTATCGGAATCATGTATAACCATGCCGGCCTGGCCGCATCATTTTTTAAAATATTAAAGTCTGAAATTCCTTTTGTGCTGAATCTCCAGGACGGCGACACGGACGAAGTCATAGATAAAAACACCCGGGGGATAAAATCCATCACCAGGATGATATACAGGAAGCCCGACGCCATAACCGTTATCGCGAAATTTCTCAAGGAACGCGCATTGAAAAACGGTTCTACTCCGGATATATCCTTGATACCTAACGGCGTCGATTTGAACATATTTGACGCGAAAACAAGCAGGGAAGAACTGGCTAGCCTGCGAGCCAACCTAGGCCTTAGTCCCGCCACCAAAACCATAATAACGACGTCCAGACTTAATTATAAAAATGCGATCGATGATCTCATCCTAAGTTTGAAGTTTTTGAGCGATGACTACAGGCTATTGATATTGGGAAATGGCGAAGATGAGGAAAAACTCAGGAAACTGACCGCGGAGAATGGACTTGAAAAAAATGTCGTATTCCTAGGATACAAAAAACATAGCGAAATTGCTAAATACCTGCAAATTTCCGATGTGTTTTGCCGCCCATCGCTTCAAGAAGGATTAGGCAATTCTTTTCTGGAGGCTATGATGGCAGGCATCCCCGTGGTTGCGACCCCCGTCGGAGGGATTCCGGACTTCTTGATTGATGGCGAGACCGGGTTGTTCTGCGAGGTCAGAAATCCCAAAAGCATAGCTGAAAAAATAAAAGTCCTTTGCGAAAACAGTGACCTTAGAAATAAAATCATTGAAAATTCAAAAAAACTCATCAAAAAAAATTATGATTGGGATTTGACAGCTGAAAAATACGACGCCTTATTTAAAAAAATAGACGCACAGCGCCCAAAAACACCTAAAAAAAATATTTTTCCGATAATTATTTCCTTGTTAGCATTGCTTATGGTTTTTTATTTCGGATCGGATATCCGCGGACTATTCGATAAAAATCACCCTATGGAGCAACGTATGAATAGAGTCAGGGTTTATGACACGAACGGATCCGAAGAAGAAGATAAATGGATCGCGATTACCGGCATAAACCAGCCGATAAGCGCACCGGAAAACATATTGATTCAAAACGGATTAATACGAATAGCCTATAATAAGTACGATGACAATACCGAGCAGCGCGGATCACATTCCTGGTATTTGAAAAATCAAAACAATCAATACGAAAAAATAACCGATTTGCATTATGGAGACTATGTTTATTATGTGAATTCCATCACCACATCCCCTACTAAAGCATCCTTGATCGAAGTTTCTGCGGATAAGGTTATCGTCGATTTTTATTTTGAAAATCACACGGCAAAACATATCGCGAAAAAGGATGGTATAGTTGAGGGAAAGCGCCCATTCATAAAAAGAATCGAGATGGATTCAAATATGTACGGTGCGTATTTGAATTATATAAGCGACGACCCGGATCCAACCGGAGAAAGGGAATTCAGCCTCGGCATGGGAAAGAATATAATGTATGGAACATCTGGAAATTGGATATGGGATGCCTCCCTCAAGGAATCGCGAACAACGAGGATGCCGAAATCCGATTACTATTTAGGATTTCCGAACGAATCCGCCGGATATTACTATATGATGAAGCCGCCGAAAAATTTCAAAGTATCCATGTATAAATTTGAAAGCGCATGGGGCGGACCGATCGTCCAGCATTTCATAGAATCTAAAAACAGCAAGGGAATTTTTTTAGGACTAGTCCCCTACCGTGGCAAGTTTTCCCATGAGGCGGAATTCCTGCCGCATAACAAATCAAGCGTGGTGGAAAACATGACTGACGCGAAAAATAATTCCGCCCTGAAACTAGCTGTAGGGGAAAAAATAATGATATTTCCGGAAAACACTTTTCCCAAAGGAAGCTACAAGATAGCATTACGACAAAAAGGTTCGGCATCTTCCATAGAAATATATGGGAACGATAAAAAGCACATTGAAAAAATCCAAGGCTCGGAACAAAAGTCCTTTATCAACACATCCATTGGCAAAACCATAAAATATGATCCCGCTGAAAATGACGCCTACTACATAGTACTGAGAAACGGAGATATGCTGCTAGATAACTTGTATTTCATACCTATCGAATCCGGATCAGAGATATTTCCTAAAGACATAGCCAAAGGCGTAAAATCATAAAAAAAAGCAAATGGCCAAATCAGTCTTATTTTGTACTGGCATATATCCGCCCGACATAGGCGGCCCGGCTACTTATGTCCTCAGGCTGGCCCAGCAAATGGACCAGGACGGCATCCGGGTCGGAGTCATAACATATTCCGACAACCATTCCGGAACCGAACACGGCTTTCACGTGACAAGAATTGAACGTCGTTTTTTTGCTTTGAATTATTTACGCTATTTTTATGCGGTAATCCGTAGCGCAAAAAATTATGACACTTTATACATCCAAGGCTCTTTTTCCGAAGGAATTCCCACCGTTCTGGCAAATATATTTCTTAGAAAAAAAACGGTTATGCGCATCGGAGGGATTTTTTCATGGGAACTTTCCACAAATCTTGGAATGACACGTGACTTACCGGAAGATTTTTTCCATAAAAAACAACGTTTTTTTTGCGAAATATTGAAAAAAATAGACAATCTGGTGATATCGAACTGCGACAGGGTTATCGCGAACAGCAATTATATGAAAAAAATCCTTACATTGAACAAGATTGAACCCGCCAAGATTTCCGTCATTTACAATTCCTTCGACCCCATACCGGAAACAAAAACACCCTACGCCGAAGAAGAATTTCTTGAAAATAAATTTGGCGCCTCCGGAAAAACCGTCCTGCTTTCGCACGGAAGATTCGTCCCATGGAAAAATTTTGACAAATTGATACTTTTTTTCAAAGAGCTTTCTGAAAACCATATCCTTATTATCGCAGGTGAAGGACCGGAAGAGGAAAAATTGAAAAATTTGATACGGAACGAATCACTCGAAAAAAAGGTATTTCTCCTGCCGAAACAATCCAAATCCGAATTACGCAAACTCAATAATTTTGCCGATATTTTCGTGCTCATCAGTTCATACGAGGGCCTGAGCAACGCCCTTGTGGAAGCCGTACAACTCGATTGCAAGATAATCTCTTCTGACATAGAGCCGAATGCCGAAGTATTGAAAGGATATGAAACCTGTAAAATCATCCCCATAAAAAAAGAATTTTTTATCAGGGCCGTATCTGAGTTGGAAACGATGCAAAGACGGACCAATCCGCAGAAAGACACATTTGTTTTCGCGTTAATTTATAAAAAAACTTTGTCCGAATTATGTACGTAATAAGCATCAGTTTAGACACGAAAATGTTCGAAAAAAATTCAAAGCCATTGCGGCGCATGGTTGAATATTCTTCGCTGTTCAAACAAATGCATACTATATGCTACACTCCTGCCAAAAATTTCCAAAAAATATCCATAGGAAATCTGACCGTCCATCCCACCAATTCATATTCGAAAATCTTCTTCATTGTCGATGCGTTCATCATCGCCTCTAGGCTGATAAAAAAAGACTTGCCCACTGCCGATCGGATGGCGATAACGGCACAGGACCCTTTCGAAACAGGCCTAGTAGGGCTTTTGTTGAAAAAAAGATTTTCCATACGGTTGAACATCCAGGATCATGGCAACTTTTTTGAATCGAAATATTGGAGGAAAGAGTCTATTTTGAATTTCTTCCGTTATTTCTTAGGAATAATCGTACTTAAAAAATCAGACAGTGTCAGAACCGTATCCTTGAGAGAAAAAATTTTCATAGAAAAAAACTTCGGATACCCCTCGAAAAAAACGATCAGCTACCCTATTTTTACAAATTGGGAGGCAATTTCCAATCATACCCCAAGCTTCGATATCAAACAAAGATATCCCGGTTTTGATTTTTACATCCTGACGGTTTGCCGCTTGGAAAAAGTGAAGAATATCCCCCTTCTCTTGGAATCATTTTCTGAAATACTGCGGGAATTTCCAAAGACACTTTTGTTGATCATCGGCAGCGGCTCTCAAGAAAAAAATATCAGGGATACGGTACAAAAACGACATCTGCAAAATAACGTGATCTTGGAAAATTGGACCGATGATCCCGCAAGCTATTACAAAACATCGGATTTATTCGTTTTATCAAGCTTTTCCGAAGGCTGGGGATTGACCGTGATTGAAGCCGCTTCTTCAAAGTGCCCCATCATAATGACAGATACCGGCTGCGCGAACGAATTTATTATCAACGGAAGAAACGGCTGGATCGTTCCCATACAGGACAAAAACGCCCTCGTCGAATCGATGCAAGACGCGATAAACAACGCCGGAAAGCGCAAACTCTACGCCGAGCAGGCGTTCAATGACTTGTCGACACTGCCCACAAAAGGACAAACGTTGCTTTTATTCGAAAAATTAATGGAATTAACATCGCAAAAATAAACTTTATGGAAAAGAAAAAAATATGTTATCTATTGCCATTTTTTGACACCGCTACCGACAGCCACCACTTCCATCTGTATGATTTCATAAACGAAGCCGGCAAAGAATTGGATATACTGCTGATTATTGAAAAAGGTTCATCAGACACCTCGTTCTTTACCAATGTTTCCGCGGTATATGAACAAAAGTTCAGCTTTCTGCCATTGCGCGTTATGGAAAATTTCTTACTGATCGCATTGGCCAGAATGAAAGGCTACCGCAAATTCTATGTCCATTATTCATACGTTTCGGCTATAAATTCCTCCGTGATTTGCAAGCTTTCCGCAGCAAAAAATTGGTATTGGAGCTGCGGGATGATGTGGTTGTTCAAAAAAGATATTTTAAATCAATTTTTAATCAAATCAACCCTCCACTTTGTCGATTACCTGGTTACCGGAGTAGATGTGCTAGCGGCCGGATATTCAAAAAATTACGGCATTCCTCTTGAAAAAATACGGATAATGCCGAATTGGATCGATCTTGGCCGATTTGATAGGGTTTATGAAACTGACAAACTGAAAGATAAATACGGAATACCAAGAAATAAAAAAATAATCCTTTTCATCCATCGGCTTGCTGCGCGCAAAGGGGCCCATTTTATAATTCCCATTTCCAAATTGCTTGAAAAATCATACCATTTTTTGGTGGTTGGCGACGGACCCCTTAAAGAAGACATTGGAAATGCCGTCCAGAACGACCACTTGGAAAATATCCAATTACTTGGTAAAATAAGCAATGCCCGGATACCCGAGATAATGGCTCTTGCCGACGTATTTTTTATGCCATCCGAAGAAGAAGGGTTTCCAAGGGTATTGATAGAGTGTATGGCGAGCGGGCTCCCATACGTAGCGTCCAATGTCGGCGGAGTGGAAGAAATCAGCCCTGAGACACAGAAAAAATTCATATACGCAAGCGGAGATGTCCAAGCTTTCGCTGATGGAATACAAGAGATCATCCGAAACGGAAAAGGGTTCTACGAAAAAGATCTCCAAAAGAAAGCGCGCGAATACGACCAAAAAAATGTCATCGGTATTTTTATAGGCCTATTTCAAAAATAATGAAAAATATTTTCCACAAGATACTTTTTGCTTATTCCAAGGGATGCTCATCCTATGTGGCCCAAGTTATTTGCAAAAACAAAAAAACACTCGATATCGGATGCGGTTTCGGATCATTCCTACAATACGATCCGATGAACTTCACAGGCATTGAAATCAATGAATCTGCCATTGAATATTGCAAGAAAAAAGGATTTTCGGTCCTGAACGCCAGTACGGAAAAAATACCAGTCGCGGACGCTTCTTTTGAGAGAGTTGTCGCATTGCAAGTGATCGAACATCTGACTCCGGATACCGCATATGCGATGATACGGGAGGCCATCAGGATATTGAAACCGGAGGGAGAACTAATTTTGTCGACCGAATTTCCGACAAACACGTTTTGGGACACCTTTTCACACGTCAAACCATATCCACCGAAAAGCATCCTAAAAATGCTCGCCAAGGATGAATTAGGATTAGAAACATTCTCAAAATTCAAGACACTGGAAGCCAAGGAAATATATTACAGCGGAAAATTCCACAAAAACAAAATTATCAGCTTACTTTCCCAAATAGCCGCGAATTATCTGGATATCGGAAAGAAAAATTATACCATTATTTTAAAAAAACATGTTGTCACTCCTGAGAAAATATGAATATGCGGAGCTTGAAAAGCTATCCCTGGATGGGGAAATTTTAGATCTCGGAGGGAGCCGCAAATCGAACTACCATGGACTGCTGCAAGGTTCCCACGAGATAACTGTCGTAAATTTCGATGAAAAATACGGGTTCGACCTTAATTTCAACCTCGAAGAAAAATTTCCCCTTGGAAACGAAAGTTATGACAACCTGCTCGCCATAAACGTCCTTGAGCACATCTTCAATTATGGGGATTTTTTTGCGGAAAGCTACCGCATCCTGAAGCCAGGCGGAAAAATGGTGCTGACTTCCCCCTTTTTCCATCAAATCCATGGCTGCCCCTATGACTACAACAGATTCACGGAAGATGCGTTGAAAAAAATATCACTCTCGCATAATTTCGAAATAGTATCGTTAAAAGTTCTCGGATCCGGTATTTTTTCCGCGATATATCAAATGTTGATAGGCCTGATCCCGACAAGCACGCTAAAATACATATTCCAATCAGCTTGCGTCTTTTTGGATAAATTGTTAATTTTGATCAGCCGCAGATACGAAAAAATAGCCAAGAACTATCCGCTTGGGTATGTACTGATATTAAAAAAGAGTGAAAGAAAATGACTAAAAAACCACCATCCGAAGCGAAATCATTCCAAAATTCATATTGGCAAAGCAACCCCCAACTGCTTTGTTTCAGGCACGCAGCAGCGCTGGATTTGTTGCAAAAATACAAAGTCAAAAATTTTTTAGACATCGGGGCTGGCGATGGGTTTTTCATCGAGCACGCCAGGGGTAAAAATATCCACGGCAAAGGAATCGAACTTAGCGATGAAGGCATCAAAAAGTGCGCTGAAAAAAATATCGCCATTTTCCAACAGGACATAACGGATGGCGGATTCGGACTTGATGAAAGATTTGACGCCGTCACATGCTTGGATGTCCTTGAACATTTGCTAAATCCCGGGCGTGCCATGGAAAATATCGGAAAAACCGACAGCCCTTATCTGATAGTTTCTGTCCCTAATTTCAATTCGATCACGGCCAGATTGCAGATGCTCATGGGGAAGGTCCCAGAAAACAATTCCCCGAAAAAAGGGCACTGTTTTTGGTTTACGAAAAAAGTGCTCCGCGATTTATTGCAAAAACATAATTATGACATCGTCGAGTGGAGATGCAACACATTGAAAAGACCGCTCTTTATCCCCGGATTGATGCTGAGATTGTTCCCATCGCTTTTCGCCCTGTCATTCGTAGTGATTTCAAAAAAAAATAAGAAAATTCTCAAAAATACATAGCCGTCCCGTCCGCAAGAATTACCCGATGACATTATCACCTTTATTGAAATAGAAAATAACTACCGCAAGATTCAGCGAATCTGATATCGTTTTGGCGATTATGATGCCAAATATCTGATATTTGACGATGAACAGCAGCATCAGACCGAGTTCTATGAACGGTCCGACGTAGGAAGAAAAAACCGTAGACTTCAAATCCTTCTTCGACTGGCTGATTTGCTGGATAATCGCGGTAATACTTTTTATTCCGACAAAAAGGGTTATTACCTGGGCATACAATATCGCATCCTCATACTGCCCTCCAAAAACAAAAGGTATGAGATATGGATAAAGGAAAAAAAGGATCATCGATATCGAACAAAATAACAGCGCCAAGTACGCCAATATCCTGGATAGATTTTTTCGCAATGTCGCATGGTCCATATTGGCGCTTTTAGGCACGACCATCGTCGCGATTATTTTCGCAAAGGCATAGACCTGATCGGCAAGCGCCGCCGCGATATTATACGTAGCAGTGCTCGCATACCCAAGGAAATTCGCAACCAGTATTTTGTCTATTTGCATTTTTGCCGTAGGCAATACATTAGCCAGATTCAAAACTTTTCCGTATTTATTCGAACTATAATCAATTTTTTTATTTGAAGTACGCATCAAATACGCGATATACGAAAGACCGGTCAGCGTCTGCGCCAAGATAGGAGCTAAAACCAACCACAACAATCCCCCATGCGACAATAAAACGATCGCGATCGAAACTATGATCGCCGCATTCTGACCCAATTCCATCCACATACGGATATGGAATTTTTTCACAGCGACCAAATAATACACGAAATTCACACTTATGCTATAAAATGGAAATATGAATCCGAGCAAAAAGAAAATCCTGGAAAATTCTCCGGCAGCGAAAAATTCATCATATAGCCCGGCAAAAAACATAAAGAAAGTCCCCATGATGCTCCAGAGGAATACTTTTTTCGTCAGATAGGCGAAAGTGCCTTCATAGCCCCGCGCGACTGATTGCACTATGGCGACGCTCATGCCCGGCGCACCGAAGACATTCGTAATAAGAAAAATCGAATTTACATACGTAAAAGCGCCGAAACTTTCTTTCGGCAAAAAACGGGCAAAAATAATCCCGATTATCAGAAGCCTTGAAACATTCGCGATGTTCGACAATCCAAGCCAAAAGCCTCCTTTTAAAAAGTATTTTAAGTCTATTTCTAATTTTTTTTCCAGTTTATCTAACATTTTCAAAGGAAAAAATCGTCTTTGCTAATTTTTTCAAAAAGAGGGTTTCGGAACCAGAATCACTTTAAAATCTGCTTGAAGTAGGCGATCGTCTTAATTAATCCATCTTCAAGTTCAATGCCTGGATTCCAATCTAATTTTTCTTGTGCCAAAGAAATATCAGGCTGCCTTTGTTTCGGGTCATCCTGCGGAAGATCCTTATAGATTATCTTACTTTTACTCTCAGGAATCATCCCCAAAACTTTCTCAGCCAATTCCTTAATCGTAAACTCTTTCGGGTTTCCCATATTGACAGGACCTATGAACCCTTCCTCATTATCCATCATCCGTATCATACCTTCCACCAAATCATCAATATATTGGAAGCTTCTAGTTTGAAGCCCGTCCCCGTATATGGTTATATCCTTATCTTGCAGGGCCTGCACGATAAAATTAGAAACTACCCTGCCGTCATTCTGATGCATATTCGGACCATAAGTATTGAAAATCCTGACCACGCGTATATCCATCTTGTGCTGCCTCCAATAATCGAAAAAAAGAGTTTCAGCGCAACGCTTTCCTTCGTCATAGCAAGAGCGGATTCCTATCGGATTCACTCTTCCCCAATATGCCTCCACTTGCGGATGCACTTCCGGATCGCCATAGACTTCAGATGTGGAGGCCTGCAATATCCTAGCTTTGGTGCGCTTAGCAAGACCCAACATATTTATAGCTCCGTGAACGGAAGTTTTCGTAGTTTGGACGGGATCGAACTGGTAGTGGATCGGGGAAGCCGGACATGCCAAATTGTAAATCTGATCGACTTCGACGTATAGTGGAAAAGTCACGTCATGCCGCATCAATTCGAAACGTTTATTATCCAAAAGTTCTAATATATTGTCCTTGTTACCCGTAAAAAAATTATCGACGCAAAGCACCTCATGGCCGTCATCCAATAATCTCTTGCATAAATGTGATCCGATAAAACCCGCACCTCCTGTTACTAAAATTTTCATGGTTCGCTACTTTAATAGTTATACGTCGTGAAAAACATAATATACCCTTACTCCTTAATTATAACCTACCTGCGTATATTTGCCAGTTTCACAATCGATTATCCGCTTGATAGCCGACTATACCGGAAATTGCCTGATAGGCGCCTTTATAATATAATACATTCATGGAAAAGCCTCAACAGCCAATTTTTTATAAACGACCCATTTTCCTCCTAATTTTAATTTTAGCCGCTTTCTTCCTGAAAGGCGTTTTTTTGGCCGCTGTTTTCCCGATCTTCAGCGGGCAAGATGAGGCCCGGCACTATAGCGCCATCCAATATTTAGCCGAACCTACGGATAAGACGTGGGATCTTAAGGAATTGCCTGAGCGCGATGATGATAACCTTGAGACATACGGATTTTCAGAAGAAGTGCAAAAAACCGCCACCGCCACCGATACACATATCTTACGCGGGGAAATTTTCAATACCATCGGATTTTCCGACGGTTCGGATGGCAAAAATGAAGAAGTGATCCATTCGATGCCCTGGAAGCCGTACAATTTCAACCTCAAGCCGGATAATGTGGGCGGCGGAAAGCTATACCACCCAGCTGCCGCCTTGATTGAAAAAGCCCTGGTTGATCAAGACATCCTCGTCCGGTTTTATTCCCTCAGGATCATCTCGGTCCTGCTCGGGACGCTGGCGGTCTTGTTTTTCTATCTCACCGCTAAAACGATAGGCTTTTCTGAAAAAACCAGTCTGCTCCTCACGGCCATCGTCTCCTTTCAGCCTAAATTTTCCATGTACGGAGCCAGCATAACCTATGATGCCCTCCTCATACCGGCCTTTTTTCTCTTCACGCTCGCCGGAGCGATGGCATTTAAAAACGGGTTGGATTGGAAAAATTCCACACTTCTTATCATTTCTGCCACATTGGGCTTCTTGGCGAAATTGACGGGGTTCGTCCTGATTGCGGTCCTTGTCTCGATTTTTATTTATTTCATCTACCAAAAAATAAAAACGAGAAACAAAAATATCCGATATATAACATACATCCTGTGCGCGTCATCCTTCCTTTTTCTATTCAGCTATATAAAAGATTATTTGCCCGGTGCCGAACAATCCCTGGCGCAACTAGCCGGTTCATTGGGCAAATATTTGGATAAAAGCTTGACCTTCGGAAGATTCGGACTCTCCGCACGGACATATTGGGGAGCGCTCGGATGGACCGATGGACACATCATGGACGGCATCGTTGAAGCTATCAAATATATCGAGATCATTTCCCTGGCGGGACTTGGAATTTTTTTCTTTTCAAAAAAAGAAAGGCCGGCATATCTGCCGGAAAAAAAATATATCGCTTTCTTCGTATTTATGGTAATCGCGCTCCAATTGGAGATCCGCGTGGCTGATTGGAGCATATTCAACCAATCAGGAGCGCTCGGCCTCGGAACGCCGGGGCGATATTTCCTACCCAACCTTAGCGCCCATATCATTTTGATATTTACCGGCCTTGGCGCGCTTTTCGCATATTTCAAACGCGGGCATTATTTTGAAAAATCATTGGTCATCGGAGCCATTTCCATGCTGTATTTTTCCACATACCTGATTTTCAACGCGATCATTTTGAGATACTATCTGTAAAATAATTTTGAAATTAAAGATCCAATCGTTTATGTACAAAAAATATCTCCGAACAAAAAATATTTTCTTGGTCATTCTCGTGATATCGTTATTTGCCGTTTTTTTCAAATTTTTATCGCTCCTTTCTTTTCCTGACTCAAGCATCGTCCTGGAGAAAGGCGATCCCGCCGTCAAGCTGCCGGCAAAAAATTCCCTCACGCAAAAATTCACCGCCCAGCGCGACAATTTGGTGAAGGTCGAATTTCTTTTGCGCACCCCTGGAATCGAATTTGAAAATAACGACAAAGTCGAAATGCGCCTAGCGGATGAAAACTGCCAGAACCCGATCCGCGAGGGATATTTGCAAACATCTTTTCTCAATTCCAAAAACCTGTATGAATTCGGGTTCCCCAAGGTCAAAAATTCAAAAAACCAGACCTACTGCCTGATTGCAACATTCAAACCGTCCAAGGGAAAGGCCAAGGCGATCCAATTTTTCGTTTTTGAGAAGAGCCCCGGAACTTTTCTGCCGGAAAATCCGGCCACACAGGAAAAATATCCCAACTCCTTATCCATCCGCCCGGCATACGCCAATGACAATCTCTGGCAAAACCTCGAGGAACTCAACCAACGGATTTCCCAATACAAGCCGTGGTTTTTGAAGCACTACTATCTCTGGATCATCACAATCGCCTTCGTCGTCTTTTCCATAACCGGCGTAGCCATCTTAATCACCCTATAACGAAAACTGCCACCAGATCATCTGCTGCCTTCCATTGCACCCGCAAAAAACACCGACGCAACCCCAATCTATATACCCCACCTATCCACATAATCTTACGGCCGTAAGATTATGTGCAAAATGAAATCATACGCTTTGCACATTAACTCACGACCGTAAGTTAATGTGCAATTAAATTTTATTGAAAAAATGCTTTTTTAAGCTATCTTCATTATCGATTTTCAAAGCCGTAATCACGCGCACATATTTTTCCGCAGAATACAAGGATGCCAGTTCCAAGATCTGACTTTCAAAAGGATGCGGCGAGACAAAAACGCTGTGTTGCAATTTTAGAAACTCAAGCTCACGGAGATGATCACGTAAAATATCGCGGAACATCCGATCTTTTTCAGGAATATCGAAAATCACGATTCTCCATTTCCCATCCCACTTTTTTGGCAGCTTGAATTTTATAGTCGAGCCCAACAAGCTTAACTTTTTTGCCTGCTCTTCGCCCTTTTTCGTAAGCACTAATTTAAAAGAACCATCAGGAAAGATTTCCTTTTCAATCAGTTTTTCCTTTGACAATCGGGAGATGGAACGTTTAAAACTGAATTGATTGGTCTTCCCCCACTCATTCCGTATTTTGTGAAACGTTTTGAAATATTGCCGCGGGGAAGAAGACAAACCCAAGGCCACGCCTCCCAAAAGCGCGACCATTATTTTCTTTTGTACCGGACCGAATTTATACATATTTCAATTCCAACATCAATCCACTTATCCCGGATGTCATTTTGATAGCAGGCGGTTATGAAAAAACATTGATTTTTTTGTAATTTTTTATTGTTGTTTTTTTACCAATTCCGCCTTTATATTCTTGCACATAATCTTACGGCCGTAAGATTATGTGCGGATAGGCAGCGACACGGGGAAGCAGGGAATATTTGCTGCTTTCACAAGCCTTGTTTTTTTAATTCCGATACGTTATGCACCGACACAATTTTAGCCAAAGAAGCGCTGGTGAGGATGACATAGGAAAAGCCGATGACCGATATATCAAATCTGCTGGATATGCCCCCTCTGCATATTTATCTTTTTTGTTTCCTTGAATCCCAGCTGATTTTCACCAAACTGATGATGACAAAAAGTGATCCCATCCAAATGGATACGGTTTCCCTATCAGGACTAAGACTGAGAAAATTGTGCCTGTCGGGAGTCGCGGCGATGGCAATTATCGACAGCAGGATCCATATCCCGGCAAATTGAAGCCATTTGAGAAAAACTTTGTCGGAAATAAAGAAAAGAAAAGGAGAAACAATCAAGATAAAAAGAGAAAAGAACATCGAAGAATCTATATAAGAATTATATTTAAATAGACAATTTTCATCCATTCTTTGACACAAATCAAATTCAAGACTATTAACAACTAGATAATCCCACCCAAAGATAATGATTCCTATAAATATAACTCCGATTCTCCACCAAAATGTCTTTTTCATATTTTTATTTATTATTAATTCAATAATTTATTTTAACACTTCCTCCTGCAGTAATCAAAGCCGGAATAACCAGTCCGGACAATTTTTGTCTGACCAGCCGGGCATCGACTTCATCATCCTCATCACGATCATCCAGTTCTTGCGGTCTCTGCATCAGGATGGTGATGTCTTTCTTCGGCCGATAGTGCGATTCGATCCATCCATCCGGCGTCTTGGCACTGGCCGCCAATATCATATATTTCTTTTTCCTGCTATCATATTTCCATTTATATCCGAGGCTCGTGCCGGATAAATTATGCACTACCCCGTCATAAGCCAGTGAAGAAATGGAAACGTCGATGCGCCTGTTTACATCTCTTTTCTTTTCCAGAACAATTGTCGTTGTATGCCCCGCCTCATCAGTCAAAACCGCCGTTGCGATGTTTTCTTTTTTATGATCCTTTTCTTTGTTTTTCCACAACCAAGCAAAGATCATATCCTTTAGCTTTTGTTTCGCTGAGTTGTCGCTATAATTCCCCTCTTCCGCCACCGATACCGACACGTTTTGGGACAAATTATCCATACCGGAGATATCCAATTTTTGCGCGACCGGATCGAATCGCAATCCGGCTTCCGGCGCGGTCTTGTCGATCTTGATGGTTTCCGTTTTTGTTTCCTCTTTGTTGCCCTGCTTATCGATAGCATAATATTGAAACGTCGTGATACCTTCATTAGAAATATTCACTGGCTCAGTATAATCATTCCAATTGGCGCCATTATCCAGAGAATACGATATTTTGCCTACTCCGCTGCCGCCCTCGTTATCTTTTGCCTTCAATGAAACCGCCGCGTCACCCATATACCAACCATCGTCGCCAGCCGGACCGTCTATGGAAATTTCCGTGGTCGGAGCGGCCGTATCCAATGTCGCCGCGCCATTCGGAACGGAAGCAATCACATAATCATCCGCTCCGTCGCTATCCATATCCGCCCGCAACGGCAACGCGTCCGCAATCCCGGCTTCCGGAATATCCATTTTCACGATCGTATCGGCTGTTGTCGGCAGGTTGGAAAATTCAGCCTGCGTCACGATTTCTTCTCCGGCTTCCGTGGCCTGGACTTCCGCCAGTTTTAGCGTATATGCACCCAGCGCGTAGCCGTCCATCTCGACGCGGATATGCCTGCCTTTCGGAAAGCCGACATATTTCCGATCCCCGAATTGGTAATAATAACTGTTCGGGATATTTTCTTCAAAGATCGTCTGTTCTTGGCCGTTTTCATCGATTGTTTTCGGTCCGGTATGCCGGCCGGCATCGTCATATAGATGGATGTTGAGCGGCGAATATAGCGACATCCTTAAACGAGAACTGGCATCGGCATAATCCTCCGGACGGGATGTGCCGATGTATGGCGGCAATGACACGCCCAGATCCGCTTTTGTAATTATTTTATCCAACAGATATTTTACGGAATCAACTTCTAAAAGACTTTTATGCTCACGATCAATTTCTAATCCTTTATTTTGCGACCATAAATCCACCCAATATCTCTTCACCCTCCCATCCGCCGGCAACATCAATGCGCTTGGCGCCACCACCACCCTGTCTCCGTCCACCGTGAATTTCGGATCGTACACCGGTTCATATTCACCGCTGGGCGCGCAAGAAGGAATTTTTCCTTCCACCAGATAACATTCCATCGTTTCTTTTTTGGTATAATCCACTCCGCTCACCGTATCCAATCCCCAGCCTGCGATTTGGATGGCTTCCACCGAATCCGGCGGCGTCCAACTATCCAGACGCTGATGGATTTCCTCCGCCTGATCCAGGATATCCTTATTCAAAATATTCTCGCTTTCCACGTCATTTTTTTCCGGCTTCGCTCTCTTATCATCCGAACCTAATAGAAACTTTTTAAACTCGCTGAAACTGTCTATGTTTTCACCATAAGCATCTTTGAAGATTTCATATCCGGCTTGCTCGGAAAGAAAATTTATGAAAGGTTTTTCCATCCGTTGGAAATATTTTTCACTCGGCAACAAGCCATACGCGCCCGGCATATTTTCCGATAACGCTCGGGCGTCTTGGCGCGAGATAAGCAACTGCATCGGGGATGATCCTTCGTCATACCCATATAATAAAGAAAGTATGGCCAGCGGCGTGCCCATCTGCGGGGTACCGACAAAAATAATTTTATCTACTTTATCAGCCAACCCCAGCTTTTCCAATTCCAGCATCGCCGCCTTAGCCACCAGTCCGCCATTGGAATGCGCCACGATTGTTACTTTTTTACTTTTGGAATTTTCCGCCAATGCCTGCAGATCGACTATGACTGATTTTGTGATGTTTTCATACGGCGTTCCGTTTTGCGCGATATCCTCGACATCTTGCCGCCAATCATACGCGAAAGATTCATAATCATTGATGGTGCCGTCACTTTTCAACCCAGCTAAATCCGCTAAAAATGTCTTGTAGATATTTCCTCCGATTGGCGATTCTTCCAGGACATCCCGGGTATATACGTCATTGATACTTTCCCCGTTTTCATCCAAAGCTAAATCTCCCAGATCGTCGCCGAAATAATTCGGCGGCCAAAGCTGATCTTCCGTTCCCAATGATCCTTCTTTATATAACCGGCTGGATTTGATGCCCGGCAAAAAAAGTACATTAGAAAAACAATCTTCCGTGCAAGCCTGATTGGCGTCGAGGATTTCATCAGTGATCCGCCAGGCATCCAAATAGAGCTGTCCGACCACCCGGTAGCCTTTTACGATTCCTTGATTTTCATCCTCATCGGTGGTCGGACCGGCCGGATCCCCGAACCAATCATCCTTCAAATACACCCGCTTGAGGCATCCCTGGTCAACATAATCCTCATCCGTGTTTTCGTCATAGGCCCAGCAGTCCAATTGGGAATCGACTGCGGTTTGGTTGGAAAAATTGGAATTGATGACTTCCGCTTGCGCCTCATTTTGCACCAGATTGTCATTTTCATCATAGACATCGTTACCATCCGCGTCTTGGACGGGCACATCCGCGATGCTCATTTCTCTAAAACGGCTATTGGCGAATTTGGAGTTTTCAATGTGGATCTTGCCGCCGTTTATTTCAAAAACCGGGAACTTCGGCACGAAGTCGCCACCACCGTCCACGGTCGGGATGAAGCCGCCGTTTTCCAAAGTCACATAACGCAAAAAGGAAGACTGATCATTATCATTGAAAACCAAACTGAAACCGTCGTCCGGCGAAGTGATGACGACATTCTCCTCGCGCGTCCCGTTTGCGACCAATTTTCCGTCAACCGTTTGGAATCCTGGCGCGTTGAAGGGCTGATCGGGATTGGCCTGGAAAGTTATCCTGGTCCCCTCCTCGATAGTCAAGGTAGCGCCGCTTTCGATGACGACTGGTTTATCGAAAACCAGATCAGGAGTCGTTTTGGTCCAGGTCGTATCGGTGTCGATATGTTCGACTTCTTGGGCACTGACGCTTTTGGATGAAAAAATTAAACCGAGGGCCAGACAGAATACCAGTAATTTGTTTTTATTTGTTTTTGACATTTTTGTTTTCGCAATCCCTCCAAAAAATTTGTCAGGATCGTTTCGTTATTTTGATTAGCTTTAACTTATTTAAATTTTAACTAATATTTATCTCCAAGAAAAAATCGGGGTACATCCCCGATTTATCGCTTCGCGCAGTAATTTCTAAAAATATCCGGATAACCCTCCCAGACACAATACCAGCTCATCATTTTTTTATCTCCGCTATTTTCCATATGCAAAGTATAATCGGTAATCCGTTTTTTGACAATATGTCATCGCGGCACCACAGCCGAATTTCCATCCGCAAAAAAATCCGCAGGATTTTTATTCCGGCGGATTTATTTCGCGGCAAAATTTGGATTATGCCATTAAGCGACTTTGTAATATTCCTTATACCACTCCACGAAATTCTTGATGCCTTCTTCGATGCGGGTGGTCGGCTTCCAACCGAGCTTCCTGAGCTTGCGGATATCGGCCACGGTTGACGGCACGTCGCCCGGTTGCATCGGCAACATTTTTTTCTTGGCTTTCTTACCCAGATTATCTTCCAGCACTTCGATGTAGCGCATCAGGGTTTCCTCGCGGTCGCCGCCGATGTTCATCACTTCGCATTTGAGGTTGGCGTCGATGACGGTGATGGTGCCGGAAACGATGTCATCCACGTAGGTGAAATTGCGGCTCATCTTGCCGCGGTTGAAAACGTTGATCGGCGTGCCCTTGGTGATCCCGTCCGCGAAAAGGAACAGGGCCATATCTGGCCGGCCCCACGGACCGTAGACGGTGAAATAGCGCAGTCCGGTGGTGTTCAGGCCGTAGATGTGGCTATAGACGTGCGCCAGGAGCTCCGTAGCCTTCTTGGTGGCCGCGTAGGGTGAAATCGGCGTATCGACGCTATCGCTCTCGGAAAACGGCTGTTTCTTGTTGTTGCCATAGACCGAAGAAGATGAGGCGTACACGAAATTCTTGATTTTGTATTTGCGCGACATTTCCAGCAGGTTCAAGGTCCCCTTGATGTTCACATCCTCATAGCCGATCGGATCAAGCAGCGAATTGCGCACGCCGGCCAAAGCCGCCAAACTCATCACCTTGTCCAATTTTTCCGTCTTGAAAATCCTTTCCAAAAGTTTGATGTCGCGGATGTCGCCTTTGTACAGCTTGAACTTATAACCCTTGAGATATTTTTTGATGCGGTCCTTTTTCAACTGCGGATCATAATAATCGTTGAAATTGTCGATCATCACCACTTGGTCCCCCCGGTCCATCAACTTTTTGGCCAGATTGGAACCGATAAAGCCCGCACCGCCCGTAATGAGTATTTTCATACCGTTTATTTAAATTATTTGATTATCGATTGGTTTTTTTGCAGTCTATTTTTTCATTTGGAATTTCAGGTCGCCTTTCAAAACGCTCTCCTGGTCAAATTCACCCTCTTTACTTTTTATGCGTATCTTGACCGGCAGATCGCCCACGCCGGATTGCTTCTGGATCAACAGTTTGTATTCATCCGCACTGAAATTGACCGGCAATTCATATTTTATCATCGCGGCGGTTTCTTGGCCAATCAGCGTATGCAACATAAATCCGAAAACGGTCTTGCCGAATTCATCGACGGTGCCGCCGATCGGCGAAACCATCTTGTTTTCCAAAAGCTTCGCCCCGGCTGGGACATACACCCGCAGATAGGAATGGTAATCGCTGGTCCGCCAATCCCCATAAGGCGCGGTGTTTTTATAGAGGATATTGAGCGTCGCCACCGGCTTTTCTCCCGTCAGATCCAATCCGTATTCCATCGAACGGCGCATATAGTAGTCGGTTTTGAGCGCGCCCATATTGGCATCGACCATCATCAGATAGTCGCCTTGCCAGTCCGCGGCCACCTTGCCGTCCCAAGCCACGCTCTCGACCGATCTTTGCAATTCCGGATCGGAAAAGTTCAGCATAATATTCTTGTTCTTCAATTCGTTGTGGAAAAATTCCGCCAGCTTTGGTAGATCGCCGGCATTGGATAATTTCCCGATGATCACCGGTGCCAATTTTTTCATAATCCATTTCCGGTTTTGCGTATCAAGGTTCTCATCCATCAGATATGGTTTTTCGACGATCTCCTCGAGCTTCAAGGCGGCGTTCGAACTGTCAAAAACGACCGAGCTGCCCGGAGCCGAAACCGGCCCGGTAATTTCCAAAATGTCATTGAATACCTGCGAGTTCACCGCGACCACCCCGTCAAATTTGCTCTGGCTGCCCGCCAGGCGCAAAAAATATTCCGCCTTGTCCACATTGGTCGGGAAATCCGGGGAAAAATTAGAGTCCCGGAATTTCCATTTCCTGATCTGCATCATCCTTTGCAAAGCATAGGGCGGGGTTATTTTGGCGGAAATTTTCTGATCCAGCAGGTTGGCATCTTCCACGAAAACCGAAACCGCTTCCCCGTCTTTGATCTTTATGATCGCATATTGCCCCAAGAAACCGCCGCCCGGACGGAGCTCCATATTGTTCTGGAGCAGTACCAGGAAATTCCTGGTCACCCCGTCTTTTTTGGTGATGTCTTGGACTAACCGGTTGACCACTTCCAATTCCTTCTTTTCATCCGCCTCAATCGGCAACAAGCTCGAAATCTTGCTAGCGACATTGAGCGCTTCGATGACCATCAGCTGCTTGTTTTTGCTCACGAACGAATAGGCGAGAAAAGCCACTAAAATAAAAAGGGCTGTCCAAGCAGCTATGATGGCGTTCTTTCTGGTAAAAAATTTCCTAAGTTTCGATTTGTCGCCAACAGTCCGCCCGCCACCCGATCCCCGTCTGTCTAAAAACATAATATGTCTTTTCTTAATTAATTATTTTTTAACATATATCCGAATTCTATCCCATTCCGGCCGGTTTGGCAAAAGGGTTTTTTGCCTATATAATTGGAACAATGCGACTGAAAATACCCGAGGTCAATTTGGACAGACACCAGCTCTTCACAATCTTTGTGCTTTTTTGGATTGGCTTGGGCTGGCTCGGTTTGGCCTTGGCGCTCCTGGGTATTTTTTACAACATCTTCCTGGCCGCCTACATACTCCTCGGCGGAATCAGTCTTGTCTATCTGATCGCTTTCAACCGGGCTAAAATCGAAATCAACCACCGTTTTTTCCTGGTCTTCTTCCTGTCGCTCCTAAGTATCTTCATTTTTTCCTATTACACCGTCCCGACTATTTTTTCCGGACGCGACCAAGGGACGCTTAGCGAATCAGCCATCCAGCTGGCACAAAACCACCGCCTGACTTTTTCTTTCCCGGCCGAAAAGGAATTTTTCCAGATTTACGGACCGGGTCCGGCCTTGAATTTTCCAGGCTTCAACTACACGCCCAAAGGCGAACTGATGACCCAATTCCCCTTGGGCTACGTCTCATGGCTCGCGGTTTTTTATTCCCTGGCCGGCCTCAATGGTTTCGTGATCGCCAACAGCGTGACTTTCCTGATTTTTATTTTCTCTTTCTACCTGGTCGCCCGCTATTATCTGCGCGCCCAATCCGCCCTCGCCGCCCTCTTTTTGATCCTGACCTCCTTCATCTTCTCCTGGTTTTTCAAATTCACGCTCAGCGAGAACCTGGCACTGATGCTCACCTGGTTCGGCTTGTATGAATTCGTCCTGTTCACCCACAACAAAAAACGCTTCTACCTGCTCGCCTCTATCACGGCCTTTTCCATCCTAGTCTTCACCCGCGTGGAAGCCCTAGGCTTCCTGGCGATCATCATCGCCATATTGCTCATCAAATACAAAGATTGGAAATACCTGCTCTTCGTGGTCATCGGCAAAAAGCTCCTCTTGCTGTTCGGCAGTTTCATCCTGCTCTATTTTTTCAACCTGGTGTTGGATACCCAATCGTATATGCTGATGTTGAAAGGAATCCTCAGTCCCTTCATTTCATTGGGCTCCGGCCTCAAGGATTATTCCTTGCCTGCTTCGGTCTCGATCCTGGAAACGACCGCCTATGTCATTAAAATCCTCTTCGCCTACGCCATTTTCAATTTCATCCTGTTCGGAATCATCGGCTTCGTCTATCTCTTGAAACATCGCCGGTTTGAAATCATCATGCCTTTCCTCATCATCCTGCCGACTTTCGTCTATCTTATCCATCCGAGCATTTCCAGCGACCACCCGTGGATGCTGCGCCGTTTCGTTTTTTCAATCGTTCCCATCAGCATCCTCTACACGGTTTGGTTTTTGGATTGGTTTTTTAAAAAAAGGATCTATTTCCATATTTTCATTTTTCTGATGCTGGCAACCAACCTGCTGATATTCATTCCTTATCTGACCATCTCGCCCAACAAGGATCTCCTGCCGCAAATCAAAGAAATCAGCGGTAATTTCAAAGATTCCGATCTGATCCTGGTCGACCGGGACGCCACCGGCGACGGCTGGTCGATGATGACCGGACCGCTCAATTTCCTTTACGGCAAACAAGCTGTCTATTTTTTCAATCCCAAGGATCTGGACAAGCTGGACCGCGAAAAGTTCAGTTCGGTCTATTTCATAATCCCGGATGACAAATTGGATTTTTACAAGTCCAGCGGACTGCTTGAAAGGCTCGCCGCCATCAAAAGCTATGAAATAAAAACCGATATGCTCGACATCGTTACCGGAGAGAAACAGGAGATATATGGCGCCGCAATCAAGCTCCCGGAAAACAAGAAGGTCGTCGTTTATGGTAAAATATACCTATTAAGATATTAATTTTTTAAAATATGTGGTTCGATTTGACCGAAGATGTTACGCTCGCGGAAAAAGATCGCGCGCGCTACAAAAAATTCCAAACCGCCCTGTACGCGCTGGCTTTTTTAGCGGCCGCCATTATGGCCGTCCGTGTGGTTTTTGACGCGCAAAATTTCACTTTTTCCTTCACTAATCCGGACTCGGCCAAAAACAGTATCACTATCCCGCGCTACCAAGACGCGGATTTCCCGGTTGAGAACGGGCGCATCTCCGCCGGCCGCGACGTGTATTTCGATATGGCCGCGACCGGAACTTTTTCCACAGCCGTCATCGAATTTCCGCAAGATAAAGATTCATCCGAACCGAATTCCGGCTCGATCATCGTCAAAAAATCCTACCAGGCCTTCCTCTATCCGGAAGGCGAGCCGATCGGATTCAAAGACGGCTCGATCCTTAAAAATAATGGCGGCTACTATCTGGTTTCCCAGGGCGCACTCCGCCGCTTTGATACGGACGCCGTTGCGGCCCTCGGTTACGCGCCTGAGGCTTTCGTCGAAGCCGCTCCGGAAGAATTGCGTTTCAATCCGGCCGGCGAGCCGATCAGGAGCAGCGAAGGCTATCCGGATGATTCCATCTTCAAAATCAATGGCGAATATTACCTTTTGGAGGACGCCCGGTTGAAAAAATTCTCCAGCGAACAAGCGTTTCTCAGCCAATACGGACCGCAGCAAGCGCTTGAAAAAAACACGGATATATTTTCCCGCTATCCATTATCCGAAACCCTTGTCGGCTTCAGCGACGGCTCGCTCATCTCCTATGGCGAATCGGTCTATATCGTCAGTGATAACAAGATTCTGCCGGTCAATAATCCCGTGACTTTCCTGGAAAAAGGTTTCGCCTGGGAGGATGTGATCGCCGCCAGCGCCGATGAGATCGCGCTCTATGAAAAAACCAAACTCTTCAATATCAAAAGCGTCCACCCGGACGGGACGGTCTTCGCCAATATCGAAAACGCCAAACACTATATGGTCAAAGATTCCAAAAAGCATTTTCTGCCCTCCCAGAACGTCGCCGATTCCTGGCTGCGCCATTCCCCGATTCCGGTTTCAGAAAAAAGTTTGGAGGCTGCCAGCCAGTGCGCAATCAAACAAAGCTTTTTCGGATCATATTCCTGCGAGATTCCGATCGCAAGCCTCCAACAACTGGCCGGTACCAACTATGAATTCATTATGAAATTGGACAATGGCACCAAAAT
Source organism: Candidatus Moraniibacteriota bacterium (assembly GCA_030679985.1). GTDB lineage: Bacteria > Patescibacteriota > Minisyncoccia > Moranbacterales > UBA2206 > JAUXSK01. Next base: position 29,575 of record JAUXSI010000024.1, read on the forward strand.
CGATTATCTGAACGTTTCTTTCAAAAAAGATATAAGCCGGACCAATCTGGTCGCGTTTGTGCGCGATATATATAATAAAATAAAAAATCGCTATGCTCCACAAGTCGTTCCTGCGCCTTAAGCCGGAAAATCTCATCATAATCTACAAACTGCTCAATGATTCGCTGCTGCTGTGGCTGGCGCTTTTCGTTTTCGCCCTGATCGCCGAGGGATTGATTCCCGGCATAGTTTCACAGCATTTGGAGCTCTACAAGATAGCATTTGCTATGCTCATCAACATCGTGCTGATCCACAAGATACGCGAAGACGCGCAGATCGGAAACGCGGATATCCTCAACAAAAAAATAGCTTGGCCGCTATTTTTCATCTTCGTATTGTTGCTTTTCAATAGTATGCTTAAATTGGATGTCTACCTCAGCCTGTCTATTTTAGCCGCGGTTTCAGCGACTGTTTATCTTATCTTTAAAGCGTTCCAGAAAGAATGATCAGCGCCTTATGGAGATTAAACTTCCATAGGCTCAATTTTTCAAATAGTCCAAAGTTTCCTGGGCGCATTTTTCCCAGGAGAATTTTTTTATTTGTTCCTGGCCTTTGGCGACCAGCTCGGCGCGCAATCCTCCATCCCCCAAAACGTGCTTGATTTTTTGCGCCAAATCCTCAGGGTCGGCGGCCTTAAAATACAGGCAAGCCTCGCCGCCGACTTCCGGCAAACTGGAGTTGTCCGCGCAGATGACCGGCACCCTGGCTGCCATCGCCTCCAAGACCGGTATGCCGAAACCCTCATAGAGCGGCGGAAATACGAATACCCCTGCCCCCCGGCAAAGATGCCCCACATCCTCAAATTTGAGCCTACCGGGCATTTTGATAGCGTCGGCAAACCGGCTTTGCCGGGCCATTTTGACCGTTCCTTCGCTCAACCAGGCTTTTTCCCCGACAATGACCAGCTCCAAATCATCCGGATGGTCTTCGTTTTGTGCTTGGTTTTTCAGCATCTCGAAAGCCTTGATTAGAGTGTTGAGGTTTTTGCGCGGCTGGATGGCACCGATATAGATGATATAGCTTCCCGCGATACCCAATTCTTTTTTGATTTCCGCTTCGCGCGCCGCATCGCGCGGCTGACTGAATACATCTGGACTGAAGCCGTGGTAGATGACTCTGACTTTCTCCGCTTTTATTCCCGGATATAATTTCAAAATGTCTTTTTTAGTCGCTTCGGAAATCGCGATTATCTTGTCGGCGGCCCGGATCGAATAATCAGCGAAAAAATTCAACTTGCGCAGATCTTTGGCGGGAAAATGTTCCGGAAAATATTTGAAAGCCAGGTCATGGATCGTAATCACGGTTTTCATCTTTTTCCGGCGGATTATCGGCAAGGCCGACATCGGCATCCACAGGACATCCGGAGTGTTCCACCATAATTCATAGGCCAGCCGCGTCTGGGTCCACAGGAAAGGAAACGGCTTGCGGATGGCCGCATAGTTAGCGAAGTTTGGCGGAGCCAGTTCAGGGTTGAAATCATCCCTGTGATAGAGCGCAAAGTCGCTGCCGCTATCCAGCCGGCCGAAATGTTTCAACAGATTGAAGATGTAGACCCGCGTCCCGTCGATCCGGCTGTGGTCGAGGTCGGCGGCTTGGATGGCGATTTTCATCCTACTTCTGGGATTGGATAAATTCATTTAAAGTGTCTTTTAAATCTTCCCTGTCTGAAGCATATGCGAGGATAGTCTTCAAATAATTCGCAGGATCGCCGGTAGTCAACCAATGGCCGTCCTTGACCTCTTTGGCCATAACTTTTCCGCCCCTTTCAATATATGTCTTGATTGCATCCGCTATCCACAATTCATTGCCCTTTCCTAGCGGAGTATTTCTCAATATATCGATTATCTCTTGATTCAATATATATCTGCCGAACACTACCAGTCGCGAAGGCGCATCTCCAACGCTTGGTTTTTCTATGATATCCTCCAATTGGTTGGTTTCTTTGTTTAATTTAACAACGCCGTACCGCACGACATCTTCCTCTGGAACTTCCTGCACCCCGACCATCAAATTTCCATTCTTCTCATAATCTTCCACCATCTGTTTCGTGAAAGATATTTTTGATTTTACCAAGTCATCCCCGAAACAAAAAATAAACGGCTCGTCATCTACCAAGCTGGCTGCCGACAAAACCGGGGTGCCATTTCCATAGGGCCCCTTCTGACGCACATGCACAAAGTTCGCCATCTCGGCAATTTTTGCAATCTTATCAGCGGCCTCAATTTTTCCATTTTTTCTAAGATCGTCTTCCAATGCCACGCTATGATCAAAATGATCTTCCAGCGGTTTTTTGTCCCACCGGGTCACAAAGATTATATCCTCGATGCCCGCCTCGACCAGCTCCTCGACGACCAATTGGATTATCGGCTTATCCACAATCGGCAACATCTCTTTAGGCATCGATTTGGTGGCCGGCAACAGCCTGGTTCCCGAACCGGCGACGGCGATTATGGCTTTTTTGATTTTTCTTGTCGTCATGATTTTATCTTAATAATATTAAAAAATCCTATCGGCTGAAAAAGATCCTCCTAAGCGTCTTTACCACGGACGTCTCGAATCCGGAACGGTGCTTTTTGAAATAATAGACCAGCGAGTCATAATAATTTTGCTTCTGCCTTTTTTTCCCATCTTCGCCGTAACTGCCCCCGCACTTGTGCAGGATTTTTATTTCGGGAAAATAAAATATCTTTTTACCTGTTCCCCGTATCCTTTTGCACAAATCGACATCCTCAAAATACATAAAAATATCTTCATCAAATCCCCCAATTTCCAAAAATAGCTCCCTTTTCACGAATAATGCCGTGCCGGCCACCCAAGCGGCTTCCTTTTTGTTTCCACTCTCCCAAATTTTCCGGCTGGCATAAATTCCCAGATTATTCTTTATCAGGTCCCAAAGGGTGACCTCTTCCCCAGCTCCCCATTCTTGTATTTTACCATATTCGGTCATCAGGCAACATCCGAGCGCGCCTAGCCTAACGTCACGCTTGAATTCTCCTATCATGTTATATGGGTTGCCGGCGATAATTTCCGTATCCGGATTCAAGAGCCACAGATACCGGCCGGACGCCTCCCAGGCACCGACGTTATTCCCTTGGCCAAATCCTCCGTTTTTCGAATTGACGATTACCCGGGTTTCCGGAAAAATATGCCGGATTTTTTCCAGTTTTTCCGCAGGATAATTATTGACGATGATAACCTCGAACGACATCCGGCCGCCGATCGCGCGATAAAGGGACGCCAAACATTGTTCCAAGAAATGCTCGCTTTTATAATTCACGATGATGACCGACAGGTCGAATTTATTTTCCTTGTTCGAAATCATAATAGGCTTTCTGAACGGCTCGCGCATCCTCATCGGGGCGCAACGCCATATCCATCCGATTTTTTATTTTTCTTAATCCATAGTAAAGGGCGATCCATCCTTTGGCCCAAAAAGGGGTGTTTTTTTTGAAAAACCTGAGTCCGGAAAAAACCAGCCAATATAGTTTCATCCCCGCCGGAGCCTTGCTTATCTCGAAATGGTAAATCACGCTTTCCGGCACGACCAGCGTGGCGAAGCCGGCTTTTTTGGCGCGATAACTGAAATCGGCATCTTCCCAATACAAAAAAAACTTATCATCCAAAAGGCCTATTTTTTCAAAAACGTCTTTTTTCACAAACATCGAGCAACCCGTGATGAATCCGCTCTTGAAAGGTTTCCCGCTTCCCGCTTTTTTTGAGTGGTAGGATTTCATATTGAGCCAATTGACCCATCCGCCGGAAAACCAAACTTCATCCGTCCTTTTCCAAAAGATAAGCGGTGACAATATCCCGGCTTCCGGATTTTCCCCGGAAGCTTGGACGAGTTTTTTCAAAAAATCAGGCTCGACTTCCGTGTCTTGGTTCAACAACAAAACATAGTCAGCCTTATTTTCCAAGGCGTATTTTATTCCGACATTATTCCCCCCGGCAAAACCGAGGTTCTTTTCGTTCCGGATGACGACCGCTTCCGGAAAAACGACTTTCGACATTTCCAGGGAACCATCCGTAGAGGCGTTGTCGACGACGATCACGGAGAGGTTCCCATAATCGACCCGGGAGACGCTTTCCAGGCAATTCCTAAGCAGATCCCCTCCGTTATAATCGAGTATGATGATGGATATTTTCGGTTCAGACATCGTTCCAATTTGAAAATTATTTGCTTATGACATCCCTTATGTATCCGTAATATTCTTCGTTCTGGCTGGCTTTATTGGTGTACCGCTTCAAAACCTTCTCCCTGGCCTTCTTACCCATCGCGACCCGCAACTCCTTGTCCTCGACCAAGCGGCCTATTTTTTCCACCCATTCACCGGTATCGCCGGCCAAAAAACCGTCCGTCCCATCTTCGATCGTTTCAGAAAACGTTTGGTTTTTCACCGCTACCGTAGGAATTTCCAATATGCCCGCTTCGGTAAATTTAATCGCCGACTTCGACTCACAAAAAGGGTTCCCCAATTCCAACGGCGCCAAGTTGATGTCGCATTTGTAGACGTTCCCGTAATATTCGTCCCGCGGAACCCGCGGCAACGTTTCAATCCGCGCGCCGAATTCGTTCAGTTTGTCTTCCACGTCAAGCGAACCGGCCAGAAGCAGTTTCACGTTCCCATATTTCCCAAGCACGGACATCAGCGCATCCGTGATGCTGGCGAAATCCTTGTTATGGGAAAGCGTCCCGCTGTAATACCCCAACCGCACAAAACCATCTGAAGTCTTTTCTTTTTCCAAAAGTTTATCCGCCACTTCCAATTCGTGGTCGGAAAATTTGTTCGGCACGATGATCACCTTCTTCCCTTTTTCTTTCAGCTTGTCCCCCAGATATGAGACGGTCGTAGTGCAGGTCTTCACGTACGGATCATTGACGATTTCCGCCCCGATTCCGTTTTTGTATTGTTCCTGCTCCGCCGGACCCATTTTTTGGAAATAATCCATATGGACCAAATATTGCGGATCATATACCAGATCGTCCGTATCAAAGATGATTTCTTTCCCCCGTTCCTTTATTTTCCGGATTATCTTTTCAATGTTTTTATTCCACATCGTCCGATGGAACACGAAAACTTTGAATTTATCAGCCAGCTTCTCCAAATTGGGATTATCAGAAATAGTGGTGGCGGTTTTGAAACCGTGGATCCTCAATTCTTCCGCCGGGTTATAGGCGCGATAATAGGCGCTGTCCCCCACGCCGCTGGAAATGAACAGCACGTCGCCGGAACCGACGAAAAAAGCCTTGATGAAAGTGCGCAAATAACCCGCGATGATCCTAGCTCCTCCCCACCAGCCGTTCCGTTCCAATATCAGCCGGGCTTTCCCAAATTTTACCAATAATGATTTCATATTCGTATGTTATGATTATGGATTCATGCGCGGAAAGGTCAGATTGCAGACCCCTTCCTGCGCGCCTCCGCTTCATAGTATTTCTTTCTCGGATCGGCGGAAAACAGATGGGCCAGATTGTATTTCAAAGAATCCTTGACATGCTGGCGGAGCACCCAGCTCCTGAAAAAAGTCGCGAAGCCTCCGGCGCTGACCCTTTTGCCGTCGGCATAAACCTGGGTTTCAGGATAATAAACCACGCGCAAACCGTTTTTCCAAGATTCCAAACAAAGCTCGGCGTCAGACATAAACAGGAAATAATCTTCGTTGAGTCCGCCGATCTTTTTCCATAGTTCGGTTTTCACGGCCACGCAGGACGATTGCAACCAATCGACATCTTGGATCTTGGAATAATCCAAATGGCGCATTTCATCATAAGCCACTTTTCTTTTGAAAAGAGGCAGGTTGCGCAAAAAAGTCCGCCTGGCCACTTGCAGATAAAATTTCGGAAAAGCCCGGACCGTCATCGCGATTTCGCCGGTATCGTTCACTTGTTTGGGACCTAAAACGCCGATTTCCGGATTGGCGTCCATATAATTTACCATTTTCTGCAACGTGTCATTTTCCCGCAACAGGATATCGGGATTGAGGATCAAGAGATATTTTCCCTCGATTTTGTCGCTTATTTCGTTATGCGCTTTGATGTATCCGGAATTCCGGGAATTGATGACCAATTCGATGTTTTCAGCATCCCCGAGACCTTGCCGCAAAATGTCAGCATTCCGCTTGTCGCAAGAATTGTCGATCACGATGATTTTTAAAATGAAATCAACCTTTTGCTCCAACACCAATTTCACATTCTCGATCACTCTCTGCCCTTTCATAAAATCAAGGATAACAACCGTAAGTTTCACGTTATTCGGACTCATTGTTTTTACATAATGATTAGGGTTTCTTGTGTAAGACGAATTCTTCGCGAAGTTGCAAATTATGCATATTCAAAACGGCTTTCGTCCGCATCTTAAGCTCTCGGTTGAATTCCTCGATCGCTTCGTTTATTATCGGATGGAAATCGCGGGAAATGTTTTTTTCTTTGACGACCTGGCTGGCCTCTAAAAGGGAATCGTGCGTCCCGGCATCCAGCCAAGCGCCATCCAAAACATCCACCTTCAACCCGCCTTTTTCCAAATAATGCCGGTGGAGATCAGTTATCTCAAGTTCACCCCTTTCGGACGTTTGCAGGTTTTTGGAAGCTCCGATCACTTCATTGTCGAAAATATACAGTCCGGTGACAGCATAATCACTGATCCAATCTTTGGGTTTTTCAACGATTTTCTCCGCTTTCCCGGCGGCATCGAATTTCACCACCCCGAACCGTTCCGGATCAGGCACTTTCTTGGCGAAAATATGGGCTCCGGATTTGAATCCGGAAATGATTTTCGAAATGTCGTCTTCAAAAATATTGTCCCCCAGGATCAAAGCGACATTGTCGCTACCCACGAAACCTTCTCCGAAAATGAAAGCTTCCGGCAATCCGCCCGGCACCTTCTGGACTTCGAAATACAAATTGACCCCGTAATTTTTGAAAATCGAGCCTAGGAGGTTCAAATATTGCCCGCTGTTTTCCGGAGAGACAATCAGGAGGATGTCCCGGATCCCGGCCTTGATCAGAGTGTTCAACGGATAGAAAATCATCTGCTTGTCATAGACGGGCAAGAGTTGCTTGGACGTGGTGGCCGTCAGCGGAAAAAGGCGCGTCGCGGTTCCGCCCGAAAGGATAATCCCCTTCATTCCGATGGCTGATTTTTTGAAATACTTTCCGATATCGCTTCCGATTTTCCGGATCTTGTCTTTACTGATTTCTTCTTTCCGGATAAGGATATTGACCCGGTAATATTCGTTCAGAAGGAAGATGGCCATAAAAAATTCCATCGAACCGAACAGCGACCGGATAAGGCTTTGCCGGAAAGCATCCGGATGGGCGGTCAGGAAAGGCGTGGCGAACATCATAAAGACGACGCCGGAAAGCGCAATTGTGATGGCTATGAGCTTGGTGTTGGTAGTGAGAAACATATTTATTGCGGTTTCATATGGGTGATCTGCTGGACGTTTTTCTCCAGTTCCAAAAGATCGCCGTCTTCGAGTTCCTTTTTATTTATGGTTATGCGCAGTCCGTTGAATTGCTTCCAGAGATAGAAAATCGCCAAAAAATCCAGGACCAGAAATGCCCCTTGGAAAAATTCTTGGGAAAACCCTCCCAGACTGAAACGGATGATGAACGGATCCAAAACCGCCAAAACGACCGTAAGGCCGATGCCGGAGAGAACAAGGATAAGCTTGGGTTCTTTGAGCATTTTGGACATAAAAAATAGCTTAGCGTATTATTTTTATTATAGCCTTTCTGGTCCTAAAAAGCAACCGTGATTTCCGCAAAAAAAACGCGCCCCGTCAATGGAAATTCCAGAGCGGGGCGCAAGTCAAAAGGTTTTTATCAGATGCTGGCCAGGAGAAGATCCTCCATTTCCAGCACTTTCACCGTCTCGGACTTGGTAGGCTTGAAAATACCTACCAATCCGTCGAGACGATTTTTGTCAGGCATAAACGCAGCCGCAAGGTGTCCCTTGCTGGCGCCGGCGATAAACAGCTCGCCGGCGACGATCTCCACGGTCTGACGCTTCGCATAGACGGCGTTCGACCAGGAAAACCGCTCCACGATTTTGCCGGACTCGTCAAGGATAAGCGCCCCGACAATCCGGCCATGTTCGGTGCTGATGCCGAGCGTCCGTTCCTGGACGATTTTGCCGGCACCGTACGGGTTGCCGACGGTGGAAAAGGTGAAAAACTTCTCACCACCGCCTTCGACCGGATTGGACACTTCCACATCCGCCCCGCTCTCGGTTCCGATCAGGTCATAGACCCAACCGCCCCGACCGACAACCCGCACCTGCTCCCCAGCCCCAACTTCGATTTCTTTTCTCATACTATTCTCCTCTGCCGCCTATTTGCGGCAAAATGAGATTTGAGCGACAGGCTTTTCACTCCTATTGAGCTAGTTCCGGACTATTCCGAAACATTCCCGCCGCCATTTTCAAAAAACCAACTTCGGCTTCACCGCGCATATTCCCTATTTGGAAGATGTGCCGTGAAGAAAAATCAGATTTTATCGCGACCGTATATCCTAGCATATTGCAAGGATTTTGTCAATACCGCAAAAACGCCCTCCGCCGGGGATTATTTCCATCCTAACAGCCCTCATGGAACCATTTTTTCTTTTATCTCCTGGGCGAATTTCCGATTGCCGCTTTCTTTGGCATACCGCTCCAAAAGTTTGAGGGTGATTTCCGCCAATTTTTTATAACCGCTTTTTTTGGAATATTCCATCACCTCCCCGATAAGTCCGCGCGCGCGTTCCAAATTATCCTCCCTGACGGCGCTGTCCTTGGCGGATATTTGCAAGGAAGCCAGATGCACCCTTGCCCGGGCTTCTTCGATCTTGGCCCGGTGCGCGTCATACAGATGATCCAAGCTTTCCATTTTCTCAGCGATGGTTTTGAAATCGGAAGCTTTGTCCTTCGGTTTCAGATTTTTCTGGCTTGCCAGCCCCAACCTCGCCTTCCAATGGAGGATATCTTGCCCCCTTTCTCCGGCTTCCCGCGCGACTTTCAAATTGGCCTTGATCGAAGCTTCCGGATCCTTGCCGATAGAATATTTCCAACTCGCCCGGTTATGCTCCGCCCGCAAAACCAAATCCCTGTTTTCCAACGAATCTCCGTTTTCAAAAATGACCGCCAACAAACGATAGAACATAACGGCGTCTTTCCTATGGAAAGCCGCGTCAAGAAGTTCGACCAGATATTGTTCCGGCAAGCCGGCTCTATGCAACATCGCGACCATATCCCCGCCTTTGACCGAGTAGATGTCCGCTTGCGGCCCGAATTCCTCCTTCAAAAAAACTTCCAGTCCCCTTTGCAATCCGTCGTATTCCCCTTCGACTACGAAACTGCGGAGCATTTTCGGATCACTCAATATCTCTCGCGCTTTTTGCAAATCGGTTTTACCCGTCCGCAAAGCCTCCGCCAGACCGGCAGAAGCGGCCGCCACTTCCTGCGGGGCACAAATCCCCCATTCCAATTTATTTTTGTCCGTTTCCGGTTTCAGATCCGCTTTGCTTCCCGGAGCCGCCGGTTTAAAAATTTCCATATTTTTTTATTCCTTATTTCCTTGGATTATTTTCTCAATATACCCCTTGGCTTCCAATTGTTCTTCAAAAGAATTTTCAAGCTCAAGGCTGACCAGTTCGGGAATGAATCCGACGTATTTGCCCAAATAATCAAACTCGTCCAGGTCATCAAAAAAATGTTTCGAATAATGGCTATAAACGATGTCGGGGAAAGTCGCGTCCCTGCTCCCGGATATCTTAGCGCCTACGGCCGAAATATGGGCGCACCCTATGGGAAATTTTCTCGCCATTTTCCTTATTTCCCCATCATAACTTTCCACGCCGAGCGTGATCGCGTCTTGCCAATGACTGAAGTCTATGCAAAGTCCGGCAAAATTTTCCAATTCCTCTTCATCCGGAATGGAATCGGCGCTTATGCTGTTTTCAACATAAGTCCTGTCCCGGTAACGGCCGAAGTCGAAACCGGAAAAATTACGTACATCGTTTTTATTGTGGATATTGAAAACCTTCACGGCGAACTTTTTTTCCAAATACTCCAACTCCCACAACAGCATATCGTCCCGCAAATGGACGTGCGGAATGCTTTTGATGGAAGAATTTTCCAAGAGCCTGTAAAGCTCCTTTCTTTTTTCCAAACCGACCCCGGACAGAAAAAGCGCGACCTCCTCAATGCCAAGCGCTTCGGCTTCATCTATTTTAGCTTTATAATCCGACCCCGACGTCGTGGTCAGCCCTAAAAGGATTTTGTTAGCCATAGGGAATTTTTCAAATCTTAATTCCTGTTTATAGGTTCATTTTAACATAAAGACATCCGATATCAAGCCGGGGAATTTTTCCATTTATCATCCATAAAATATTAAAGACTTGAGTGACGGCGTCACCCAAGTCTTTTGTTTTCCCGATTTATGCAGATTCTAAGAGCCGGCGTTGTACGGGTTTCAACGCCAACTCCCGGATGCTCAAGATAAAGCTAACGACAGCTTCAACATTTGAGCATACAGGATCATATTTTGATGGAACTGCGGGTCAACATAGCTGAAACTTTGGCTCGGAGCGAGCCGAATTTTGAACTTTGAACCTTGCGGCCCGCAAAATGCAGCAACTCCTTTTATCATGTTCTTGGCTTCAGCCTCCGATTCCGAGGTCCAGATTCCCTCCGCGCAGGCAGGAATCCATAACCCCGCCTCAATAGCGAATCCGTTATAATGTCCGATATGCATCAATTTGCCACGAGCCACAAAGGCCTTAGCGATCTGCTCATCGACTTTCGCAGGCTCAAAAAACATCTTCGGAAATAACCTCATACTCGCCATTATTTGAGAAATGTTTATCTGACCGTCTTGGTCACAATCAATAGCCACTACAATCTCCTTGGCCGGCCTGATCATCTCGTATTTTTCTCGGAAATGCTCCGTATATTTCTCGTGAAGCTTAGCATCCTTGAGAAACCGGAGTTCTATGATCCGGTTCTCATCGATCGTCCCCAGACACTCCAGTCGAATCAGACAGATTCCGGGCAGATCAATGATTACCATTCCATTTTTCAATAATTCATGGTAACCCGCGTCAAGGGTTGCCATAAAAAAACAGTGCAGAGCTTTTTTCAGCTTCCCGCCGTTCTTGCTGTCCTGGAAAGCACCCTCAAAAAATTCCTCCACGAACTCAGAGATGCCCAGATAAGTATCGATCTTCGTGAGCTTCCCATTATCCGGGAATCCCTCAAAAATATCTCCCGGAACAGCCTTTAACAAACAATCATCCCATACTGCCGTAATCCTTGCTTCCATTTTCCACCTTCCTTTATTCTTTTTTGTAAGAACTTGCCGGCTCTGGAGCCAGCCCTGCCGCCTGGGCGGCCGGAGAAAACGGACCCTGTGCCCATCCCCCGCCCTGGAAACGATTCGGAAATCGTTCGCATAGCGGGAAACAGCCATCGAATAACGGCTTATATTGGCACATTATGGAAAATTTGTCAAACCGAAAACCGCCGGCAACCCCGGTCCGGGCCATCCGCGCATTTTATGATTCCTAGCGAGTCCGCGAGAGAAAGTTCACTTTCTTCTGGGACGAGCGACGGAACTTCAAGCGCCGCAACAGCGCTTATTTTTTATCAGTATTTCAGGTTGCCGTATACCGGGAATTTCTTGCACAGCGCGATCACTTCCTTGTGGATCGCTTTGAGCTTTTTTTCATCCGCGTGGTTTTCAACCACATCGTTTATCCAGCGGGCGATTTTCACGATTTCCTTTTCTTTCATCCCGCGGGTCGTCACCGCCGGCACGCCGATCCGCACACCGCTCGGATCCATCGGGCTTCTCGGATCATCGGGAATCATATTTTTATTCAAAGTTATGCCGACTTTGTCCAAGGCCTTTTCCGCCTCCTTGCCGGTCACGCCTTTGCTGCCGAAGACATCCACCAGGACCATATGGT
>JAUXSI010000058.1 GCA_030679985.1 Candidatus Moraniibacteriota bacterium
ATCAGATACTTTTGAAAAATCAAACTTGGTGTCCTTGGCAGGAATCGGACCTGCGGCCTTCTGGACCGGAACCAGACGCTCTATCCACTGAGCTACAAGGACATATTTTTCTCACCTATTCCCATTCTTCCTTAATAATCCAAATTTGGCAACTTCTTTCCCATCAAAATCGAAAAAATACCGATTGCTATGTCCGCCGTGCGCCTCCGATACTTCTTCCATTTTGTGGTTGAGGATTTTCTTAAGTTTGATTTTTCGGCTTCCCTCCGGAGAAACCAATTCCAATTTATCCGCCAAAGATATCCCGTTGTGCATAAAAACGACCGTGAAAAACTTATTGCCGATTTTTTGCCGCCCCTCCAGCTGTCCTACGAATTTGTACCCCGCGCCATCCAGGCCGCCTGCGAAATTATGCTCCGGCTCGTTCCCCAACAAAAAACCTTTCGAGTAACCGCGGTTCACCAAGGTGTCCAATTCTTTTTGTTGCGCCTTGATGACTTGTTTCAAATTTTTCTTACTGACCGCATCGATGATTTTGCGATAGGCCCCGACGACGGTCGCGACATAATACACGCTCTTGGCCCGCCCTTCGATTTTCAAAGAGTCCACGCCTGCCTCAATCAAATCCTGGATATGCTCCGACAGATTCATGTCCCGGCTGTTGAAAAAATACGTCCCGTGCCGATCCTCCTCCAAATCGATTTCAAATCTTTTTTGATCATCAATTACACTAGCAGCTAATATTTCATCATTCCTGTTTTTTCCACAATTTTTTGGATTTTGGATTTTGGATTTTTCAGTATATTTCCAACGGCAAGGCTGGGTGCAATCCCCCAGATTGGCGCTGCGATCGCTCATCCATTTGGATAATATACAACGTCCGGAATAACTCATGCACATCGCCCCGTGCACGAAATATTCCAGTTCCATCTTCGGCACCGCCTGTTTGATTTCCCGGATTTCTTCCAGCGTCACTTCGCGCGCCAGAACGATCCGCTTGATTCCGATTTCCGCCCAAAATTTAATCGCTTCAATATTGGTCGCATTGGCCTGGGTCGACAAGTGGATTTCCGTTTTCGGGAGATATTTTTTGACCAGCCTGATGATGCCCGGATCGGCCACGATGACCCCGTCGATATCCAGCGTCTTCAGAAATTTCAGATGTTCCTTGACACGCTCAAGGTGGTTATTGTGGGCATAGATATTCAAAGTGATATAGATTTTCTTTTTGTGTTTGCGCGCGAACTCCGCCGCTTCCCGCAAGGATTCCCGGGTGAAATTATTGATCCGCACCCGCAACGAAAAATCCGGCACGCCGGCATAGACCGCGTCCGCGCCATAAGCGACGGCGTATTTCAATTTCTCCAGGTTACCCGCCGGCGCGAGCAATTCGATTTTCGGGTGGTTTTTTTTGGACATACTTATTTCAAAAAATTATTCGTCGCTATGCCTGGGCTTTGGCGGACAGGCCCGCCGGCGCGAGCAATTCGACTTTTTTCATATCCTTCAATCTACTCTTTTTTTTCCGCCCGGTCAACGCGGAAAGATCGCCCTGCGCTATCATTGACAAAAGTCCGAAAATATGCTAGACTCTCCGGTTATCCTAAATAACCCCTTATGTATCACAAAATGACCGCCTTCCTGTTTTTCCTTGCGATTATGCTGATTTTTTCAGCCCCGGCTTTGAACGCGGCCGGAAAAAACAGCGCTTCCATCGGCATCTCCCTCACGATCGAAACCTATATCAAATGCACCGTCAGCGGGGACGAGATGACCATAATGACGAATTCATACCAGCCGGTCTTTATCCTGGAAGACGCACGAGTCCTTCCTACAAAGGCCGTTTTCGGACAATTGGCGACCATAAAAGTCAAAAATAATTCCATCTACACCATCCTGTCGGAAATTTAATAACCGCCAACCACCTTGCACATACCAAATTTTCCTAAAACCGGGTTTTAGGAAAAAAGAATAACCCCGATGAACGGGGTTTGATTCTTATGAGTTCCCTGTCCGCATGGGACGGGAGCAAACCAAGGAATCCCTTGATTTTGATTTTTTACCTCTTTTTTGTTTTGATTTTTATTTTTGTTTTTTATGGAAACCTAGGGGTTTCCAAAATAAAAACGGGGTCTCCGCAAGGAGATTCACCCGTCATATGTAACCATTATAGCAGGTCTGGGCGGCTTTGTCAATCGCAGACCGGCTTATTTTTTCAATCCGTTCATCAGATCCAGATAAAATTTCAGGTTATGGACAGCGGCCAGCTTAAGCGCCAGCAATTCCTTGACGGAAAAAAGATAGCGCAGATAGGCCCGGGTATAATTTTTACATAACATACAATCACATCGGGCATCGACCGGGGAAAAATCTTCTTTGAACTTTTCGTTGTTGATATTGATGGTTTCGTAAAAATCCGATCTGGATAAATCATCGTGCTTCCGGATAAACAAACGCCCGTGCCGGCCTTCCCGCGTCGGAATGACGCAATCGAACATATCCACGCCCGCCCTCACCGCCGCCACGATTTCTTCCGGTTTGCCGAGCCCCATCAGATAGCGCGGTTTGTTTTCCGGCAACACCGGCACCACCCAGCGCAAGATATCATACATTTTCTCCCGCGGCTCCCCGACCGCCACCCCGCCGATCGCATAACCGTCCCAGCCGTCGACTGGCCCGCCCAGCGCGGCGAAATCCAACCGCGACAATTGCCGGGCCGACTCTTCACGCAGATCTTCATAAACCGAACCCTGTACTATGCAAAACAACAGCGGCCGGCCGTTTTCATATCTGTCCTTGTTCTCATCGACATATTTATGGAAATATTCGAAACAACGCGCCGCCCAGCGCGTGGTCAATTCCAAAGATTTTTTCGCGTATTCATAAGTCGCAGGATACGGCGGGCATTCATCCAGGACCATGATGATATCCGATCCGAGATTCAATTGGATCTCAATCGATTTCTCCGGGCTCATAAAATGCTCTTTGCCATCGACTGGATCGGTGAAATAGACGCCTTCCTCGGCCAGGCGCACGCCGTTTTTCCCAAAATTTTTCTTGGCCCGCGCTCCCAATGAAAAAACCTGGAACCCGCCCGAATCGGTCAGGATCGGACCAGACCAATCCATAAACCGGTGCAGACCGCCGGCGCGCGCGATCAATCCATCTCCCGGCCGAAGCCACAGATGATACGTGTTGCCTAAAGCGATTTCCGCCCCGATTTCTTTGAGTTCGCGCGGCAAAACATTCTTGACCGCGCCTTTGGTCGCAATGGGCATAAAAAACGGAGTGTTGATTTCTCCGTTTTTAGTCCTAAGTTTTCCGACCCTGGCGAAAGCGCCTTGTGAAATTATTTCAAAATTATCTTTCATAATCGTCAGCCTATTGTACTACTTTCCATCCGTTGGCGTCAATGGATTGGTCTTCCGGCAGCATTATGTTCTTATTTTTGAACTGCGCGGTCAGATCTACCTGCGTGAACGAATCTTTAGCTGAAAATACCCCCGATTGCAAGATATCCACCATCTGGCCGACCTGATTAAGCGACGGTTTGATCTTCACTTGGAAAGCCACCTCCCGCAATGGACTTATGATGCCCTCCCCCACCTTCATCGAACCGATATTCCAGACTATCGAATTCGTCCGTCCATTATATTCCAGGTTAGCGCCTTCCGGATACGTCTTCCCCGTCATCACGACACCGGTCGGCAAAACCGTTTCGATTTTAGCATCCGTCACGTCATTGGAAACGTTACCGGCTTTCAAATGTATCGCATAGGTCGTTTCTTGCCCGACAGCCGGCGGAATCGGCCCGGTGTTAGTGATGAACGGGTCGTTATAGTAACCCTTGACATCAACTATCAGCTTGGAATTCAGTTTTATATCCATCTTATTGCCGGCTACGATCTTGTTCATTTCAATCGGCGTGGGGATATCAGGACTGTCGATCCGCACGACACTTGAAATCACGAAATTCTTATCGTTTACGGTTTGCAACGGAACGACATCGCTGACCTTGATCGAGAAAGCGATCATCCCCTCTTGTCCGGGACCGAGATTGGCCAATCCGGGATGGTCCGCCGCTTTCCATTCGATTGTCCGGTTATCGGTATCATAAGCCCCGCCCTCCGCCTCCAGGGTCGAGTAATCCAAGACCGGACTATTCAAGGTTTCTTTGATATTTACATTGCCCAAACCAAGATCGCTCGCATTTTTATAATGTATTTCAAACCGGAGCGCATCTCCCGCATTGGCGGAAAAATTCGTCGATCCGTTGACCGTCTGATAGATCGCCAAAGGCGACGCGGCGATTTTAGTGGTCGTCGATTCCTCATTATAGGTGACGAATTGTCCTTGGTTGATAGTACCGATATAGGCCGCGACTTTTTTAATATTGTCCCGCTCGCCTTGCAGTTTTCCGCTGATTACGATTTTTCCGGCGTCTCCGGCGGAAAGATGCCCGATATACCAGATATTATTCCCTTCCGAAACCGACGGATTGGATTTGGAAAAAATGAAGCCCTCCGGAAAGTCAACTTTGATCCGGATGTTTTCGAAATCTTCAGCGCCTACGTTTTTATAACTCACTTGGTAATCCAAAGCGTCTCCGCTCGCCATACCTTGCGGAGCCATGATTTCCAACGTCATAGGCGTGGAAATTACATTAACCCCGATTTGCCCTTCAGACAAAAAGCGGCTGCTGAAATTGGACGGCTGATATGACAATCCGGCTTTTATGTACATCAAAGTCCCTTTCGGACTATAGGCCCGGCCGCTAAAAACGATCTTGCCGGAAGCATGCCCTTCCAGATTTCCCAAATCCACCAGGCTGACTGTCGGACTTTCCGTTTTATAAACCGTACTCTCTTCGGGCTTGAAGCTTTCCGGATGGTTTATTCTCAATACGGCGCCGCTCAGGGACGCCCAATTATCATTATTATAGGTGACTTCGTAAGTCAGCAATTTACCGCTCCGCGTTTCTTTCGGACCGTCGACCGCAACCGTCACCCGGTCTTCGCCGAACGAGGCTTTGCGTATCTGATAGACCGCCACCAACAACAGGACGATCGCGACCACCACCCCTAAGACGATGCCGCCTATTTTCAAGGCGTTTTTTTTCTTTTCAAGCGGAATCGGGGCCTGTTGCCGCCAGACGTCTTCCGCGCTTGGATCGATTTTGCCCAGTTCGACGTTTTTACTCCTGGCATCGAATTCGCTCTCATCATGAAACATCAGATCCTTGTCCGGATCCTTTTTATATAATTTGTTTTTTATTTCTGAAAGAGACATGGTTGGCAATATATGTTTTTTTTATCTGACAACTGAATCATACCAAAAAACGGCTATCCAATCAAACCCGGCAATCGATTGGCGATCCTTCCGACGTCCGGCGTCGTCAGAACCGGGCATCAGAACCGCCCACCCAATCCAACGCTTCTCCTAAGACTATCTGGAGCCGACTGATTTCCTGCCGGGATGCCTTTAATTTTACCAGGTTTTCCAATTTGTTCCGCAAAAAAATCCGGATGAGTTTGATGGATTCATTGCTGACCGGTATTTTTTTATTTTCAAACTGGAAACACTCGGCACATAGCACTCCTCCGCGCGCGATGCTGAAATAATTTTTTTCCAAAAGCAATTTCTTTTCACAATACACGCACCTCTCCACTTCCAAGCGATAGCCCATCTCATCCAATATTTTAAATAGCAATCCGAGGGTCACGATATCCGCCCGGTCCTCCTTGCCGGACAAACCATCCATAACCGCCAGGTATTTTTCCAAGAGCCGGAAAATATTTTCATCTTTTTCCTCGTCGGAGATAAGCCGGGCTAATATCTTAAAAACATAGAAAACCCTATTGATCAAATCCAAATCCGCCTTGATATCGGCAAAATTATCGATGACGATCGAACCGGTTATTTTCCCCATCCCGCGGCTTCTGGCCAGAAAAATTTCCGCTTGCGTGACGGACTCCAGGTTGCCCGCCAATTTGGCATTGGGTTTCCTGACTCCCTTGCCTAATACGCGGATCTTGCCGGCTTCAAGGGTATAAATCGTATAGATGCGATCGACCTCGCCGACGTCCTTTTTATTTAAAATTATGCCGTTATATTTATAGTCCATAGTGCTTCGATTATACCCCATCCGTCTTGAGAAAAAAACCAGCCCTGCCGACGCGCGCGTCAGCAGGGCTTCCGACCGATCATCATTTCTTCCCCATTCTTTTTTCGCGGAGAGTTTCCCGCACGAAAGAGAAGAAAAACGGGGAGAAAAAACCGGCCAGCACCATCCCCAAGGCGACGTACGGACGCATCAGGGACGGCCAGAATTGGTACAATGCCACAGCGATTACCGCCATGGTGATTCCCAAGACGCTTGCCACGATCAAATTATGGCACTCGGCGGCGTCCCTTCCATCATCCATTTCCTCCAAATTTTCCATAACGCACCTCCCGCGTTCTGTCAGGCGGTTTCACGCCTGATTTGGATTTTTATTTTTTCTTCCTCGACACCGATTTCTTTTTCCAAATCGAATCCGTCAAGGTTACCAGCCGACAACCCGGTCGCCAAAGTTTCTTTAGCGATGAGTGGTCCGAACTTCTCGAACACTGCTGATGCGCCAATATAACCTACTTTGATGCGATTGTCAACCTCGTAGCCTGCAGATTTCCTCATTTCCTGGATAAACCGGATGATTTCACGGGCCTCGCCTTCCAATTTCAACTCATCATCGATCGCCGTATCAAGCCTGACCGCTTCGATCGCCGGATCGACCACGACCTCCCTAACATTGACTTCTTCCTTGATTATATCCTTGAGCTCAACATTGACTTCTTTGTTGATATACAATTTATACAAAGGCTGTCTGACCTTTATTCCGGCTTCCGCCCGCAATTTCAAACCGGTATTCACAAATGCCCTAGCCAAAGCCATTTCTTCATTCGCCTGGTTGTCGATCATCGATCCGTCCGCCACCGGCATATCTTCCAGGTGCACCGACTCTTTACCGGTCAGATTCTTGAAAATTTCTTCCGCCATGAACGGCGCGAAAGGCGCCATCAATTTTGACAACTCGACCAAGACATAATGCAAAGTCTGATAGGCTTCCGCTTTATCGCCATCATCTTCCGATTTCCAAAACCTTTTACGCGACCGGCGGATATACCAATTAGAAAGATCGTCGATGAATTTCGGGAACAGGCGCGCCGCATAGTTCAATTCATAGGCTTCCATATGTTTGTTGTATTCCCCGATTAAGACATTCAATTCCGAAATAATCCACCTATCCAATAAATTCGAGGTTTGGAGTTTGGAGTTCGGAGTTTTTTCCGCAGGCTCCCATTTATCGATATCGGCGTAGAGCACGAAAAAAGAATATGAATTCCACAGCATCCGGAACATCCCGCGCATAAATTCCGCCACGTCCGATTCCTTGAAGCTCAGGTTTTCGGCGGCCACGACTGGCGAACTCATCAGATATACCCGCATCGCGTCCGCGCCGTATTTATCGAACATCAAAGAAGGATCGGGATAATTCTTGAGTTTCTTGGCCATTTTTTTGCCGTCTTCCGCCAGGACGATTCCGTTGACGATCACGTTTTTGAAAGCCGGCTTATCTTTCAAAGCCGTTCCTAAAATATGCAAATAATAAAACCAGGCGCGGGTCTGGTCCTGCCCCTCAGCGATGAACTCGGCTGGAAAATTGGCTTCGAATTTTTCCCGGTTCTCGAACGGATAGTGCATCTGGGCATAGGGCATCGAACCGGAATCGAACCACGTGTCTAAAACGTCCGGCACGCGGCGCATCGTTCCGTCGCATTTTTCACATTTGAAAGAGATTTTGTCGACGACGTGCTTGTGCAGATCGGAAATTTTTTCTCCGCTTCTTTTCTCCAAATCCGCGACCGAACCGAAAACCTCCTGCCCGCCGCATTTATCGCAAACCCAGATCGGCATCACGCTCGCCCAGAACCTCTGGCGGGAAATCGACCAGTCGCGCGCGCCCTCCAACCAATTGCCGAACCGCCCCTCTTTCATATGTTTCGGCGTCCAATTGATTTCCTTCGCCAATTCCAACGCCCGCTCTTTGACTTTGGTCACCGCCACGAACCATGATGAAGTGGCATAGTTGATGAGCGGCGTGTCGCAACGCCAGCAATGCGGATAGCTGTGTTCGTATTTTTCTTTGGAAAACAGCGAACCGTTATGCGCCAGATATTTGATGATTTCGATATCGGTTTTTTGATGGCTGTCTTTTTCTCCGGTCATCGGTTTGACCGACAATCCCGCGAATTCTCCGGCTTCTTTCTTGATGGTCCCATCCATTCCGACATGTTGGATGAACGGCAAATCATACTGTTGCGACAACTTGAAATCGTCCTCACCGAAAGCCGGCGCGATATGCACCACGCCCGTCCCTTCATCAGTGGTCACGAAATCAGCGGCGTAAATCTTCCAGCCATTCTCTTCGTTTTGCAAACCTTTGTTTTGGTAAAAATCAAAAAGTGGTTTATATTCCTTGCCGACTAATTCACTGCCTTTAAATTTTTGGATAATTTCATATTCTTCATTTTTTAATATTTCCAACAATCTATCCTTGGCTAAAATATAAGATTCTTCCGTATCAGGTTTTGAATTTTGAGTTTGTGATTTATTTGGAATTTGTGATTTTTATTTTTATATAATCAATATCCTTGCCCACCGCCAAAGCCACATTGCCGATCAATGTCCACGGCGTCGTCGTCCAAGCCAGAACGAAAGTTCCCGGCTCGTCCACCAGTTCGAATTTCGCAGTCGCCGATAAATCTTTAATATCCTTATACCCTTCCGAAACCTCCTGCTGTGACAAAGTCGTTTCGCAACGCGTGCAGATATGCATCGAACGGTAACTTTCATAGATGAGGCCCTTGTCCCACAACTGTTTGAAAACGTTCCAGACCGATTCCATATACGGCAGATCCATCGTCCGGTAGGCATTTTCCATATCCGCCCAGCGTCCGAGCCGGGGAATTATCTTTTTCCAAATGTCGACATATTCCAAAACCTTGCTGCGGCACAGCCCGTTGAATTTTTCCACGCCCATTTCTTCGATATCTTTTTTCTTTTTCGAGCCCAATTCTTTTTCCACGATATTCTCGACCGGCAAACCATGGCAGTCCCAGCCCCATTTGCGCTCGACATAACGCCCGCGCATCGTCCAATAACGCGGCACCACGTCCTTCATCACGTTGCCGACGATGTGGCCATAATGCGGCGTCCCGGTCGCGAACGGCGGCCCGTCATAAAAAACGTATGCGGGCTTATCCTTGGTTTTTTCCAAGGACTTCTCAAAAATTTTCTGCTCCTCCCAAAACTTCAGGATTCCTTCTTCCATCTTCGGAAAAGTCAGTTTCGGATCCACTTTTTTAAACATAAATTTATTTTGTAAATTATTTAAATCGCACCAAAAAAAACAAAAACGCCTTACGCAAAAAATGCATAAGGACGCGGGCCACGTCGCTCGGGAGCGACTGTGGACAAAGCGTGGTACCACCTTAATTCAGCGACATGCGATAGGGACAAATACTGTAAGGAAAATCCTTACTGTCTATCTCTTATCACTTGTTACTCTTATTCATAGCTGTTACGGGCAGACCCGGCGGGTTCTAATCTCCAGCTTCGACAGACCGGATTTCTTCCCGCAACCCTCCCTTTCAGACAAGGGATTTGGAATTGATGATTCCACGACAAGGCTTTTACTTGAATCCATCCTAACAGGAAAACCGCTTCCGGTCAATTAAAAACCGCCTGGAACATATGATCATGTTCCAGGCGGTTTCAGGCCTATCAGCCTATATCAATCCTACCCGCCGCATTGGCGACCAGATATTCTCTGGCCACGGCTTCCCCGAAGGTGGACACATTGCTGGAATAAATTCTCAGCAAATTTTTCCTTCGTCCGAAAAGCTTACCTTCGGCTTTATGCGAATTGACACCAGCCAAGAATATTACCAATTTCTCTTCGGTTATCCTACCGATTCTCTCCAAGTTTTCCGAGAAAACGAACTGGCAATCCTTAGCCCCCATCCGCATAACAATTTGGGAGCGAAGTTGCCATTTTTTAACCCGACATCCTCCCACGATGACAACCGAGGTTCCGGGAGGAAAAGAAAAACCGCCCACTTTTTCCTGGATTTGAGAAACCGTTTCAACCGTTTTCGGACTTCCGGTTCCATCCAGGATAGACATTCCTATCGCAACATCTCCGGAGTTGACGGCCTCCATAAAAGGCCCTTGGTTCGCCAAATGTTTTTTAGCGTCCAGCAGTTTTCCCGCCACGCCGGATCCCAAAAGCGAAAGAGCCCTTTCCAAATTGGAAAGTTCGGTCCGGGAAAGCAAACTAAGTTTAAAATTAAATTCTTTCCCGATAACATTCCGGATTTCGCTTCGGAATTCCTCCTTCGTGGATTGATGCGCTCCTCTCTTTTTAGGAGGCTTTATCCGTATTTCAACCGGAGGAACGGAAGAAATTTCCGCCGAACCATTCTTTATTTCGGCCATCACTGACTGCCCTTCCTCCCGATGAGCGATTCTGGCCTGATCCCATTCCTTTTGGAGGTTTTTTATTTTCTCCGCCAGCACCCGGTTCGGACGGTTCTCAGAAAATGAGATGATGTCCCGCCGGCGAGCCAATAATTTCCTAAATTGTTTTTGGGAAACAATTTGCCTATTGCAACAGACCGCCTGCCACAGACAGTCCGTTTCGGAAAACAACCGGAACCTATGGATCATTTCGACGGACATTCCGTAATTATCACCCAATAAATCTATCATCCATTCGTAGAATTCCTGAATAAAATTTTTTGATTCCGCCAATGTTTCTTCGGAATCACCAGCGGCCACTTCCAGAAAGTCAATTATTTTGCGTGCGAAAGCCTCCGGTTTTTTATGGAATATTTTCCATAAACGCAAAAACATCTTCTCATTTTCCTTCCTCATTATCTCCGCCTCCATAGCATCGACAATACGAAAAATTTCCCGATATATGACTTCTGCTTTTTTCGATCTATTTATCCGCATACCTTCTCCTCCAGGGGTTATTAGTTGATAAATCGAGACAGCTATCTCTGTTTGAATTTTAAAAAAAACCATCCGTATCTGATTGGTCTTTATAACATAAAATAATAAATTTGACAATAGCAAAGTAAAAAAAGCTTTGTTTTTAACTGAAACAAAGCTTTTTCAACTATTTTCTTCGCTAAAGTCTATAATAACCGTTCTAAGAAAAACTTTTGTAAACTTCCAAAGTTTCGCGCGCGCATTTTTCCCAATTGAATTTTTCCACCTGCTTTTTGCCTTTCTCGCGCAAAGCTTGTTTCAAGTCTTCATCTTCCGCCAATTTCAGCATCGCTCTTGCGATATCCTGCGCGTCCAGAGGATTGACGAATTCCGCCGCATCGCCGGCGATTTCCGGAATGGAAGAAACGCCGGAAACGATCGCCGGCGTACCGGTCGCGAAAGCTTCCAGGACCGTCGTGCCGAATCCTTCATAGAGCGACGGCATCACGAAAAAATCAGCTTGCGAAAAAAGCGAAACGATCTCATCGCCGATGATATAGCCGGTGAAAATCACGTCCTTGTCGATGCCCAAATCCTGCGCCATTTGCCGGTATTCATTGGCCAGCCAGCCGTTCTTGCCGGCCATCACCAGCTTATATTCAAAATTAGCCCCCCGATTCTTATAACTCTGCTTGAATATATTGAAAGCTTCGAAAAGCCTCGCGATATTCTTGGCCGGCTCGATGGTTCCCAAAAACAGCATATATCTGTCGTTCTTGATGCCATATTTGTCCAAAACCGCCTCCCGTGTATCCGCTGATTTATCAGAAAACCTTTTATCAAAACCGCTGTAGATGACCTCGATTTTTTCAACCGGATATTCCAAGATATCCAGCAGGTCCTGCTTGACCGATTCCGAAACGGCGATGATCCTATCCGCCTTTCCCGCCATCAGGCTCAAATCTATCTTATTTTTCGCCACCGACAACCGTGGGAAAACATCCGGAACTTTGTAGGCCGCCATATTGTTCACGGTCACGATCGTCTTGCCGCGATAACTCACCGGAATCCGGCTCAACGGAGAAGTCGTATGGATCACGTCCAAGTCTTCCTTCACCAAAGTCGCCGTGCCTAAAATCTCATTATACGCGCCCGGCAAAAATTTCTTGTAATCGGAAAATGGATAGAATTTTATCTTTACGTTCGGTTTGGAAAACTTCTTCACATCCTTCTCACGGACGCGGTAATCGAAAAACAGGACATATTCGTTTTCTTGGTCGATTTCCAAAAGATGGCGGATCAGCTGATAGGTATAGTGGCCCACGCCGATCGCCTCGCCCTTGTCCGGGTTCAAAATTGTCCGCGCGTCAATACCTATTCTCATATATTTATTGGGCACGATAGGTCTCATAAGTCCTATGTGCATATTTAGTTACATCTTTTCCGGCGCATCCACCCCGATCAGATCCAGGGTTTCAGCTAGGACGATTCTCACTGCCGTTATAAGACTAATCCGGGCTTTTGTCAAGTCTGGATTTTCCTCGTCGATCACCTTGCATCCATTATAGAACGAATGGAATTTATCCGCCAATCTGATGGCGTAGTATGGCAATTTATGCACTTCATAACTCCCAGCCAGCTCTTCCACCAATTCGGGGAATTTATTCAGTTCGCGGACCATCCCTAATTCCTTTTCATGCGTCAACAAAGACAAATCAAGCTTGTCTATTTGTATCTCGTGTCTTGTATCTTGTATCTTGTTCAATATACTACAAATTCTGGCGTGCGCGTATTGCACATAAAACACCGGGTTTTTCTGCGACTTTTCTTCCGCCAGTCCCAAATCGAAATTCATATGCGTATCCGGCGAATACATCAAAAAGAAAAACCGCGTCACATCGTGTCCGACCGCGTCGATCAAATCATCTACCAAAACGACATTGCCGGCCCGCTTCGACATCCTGACTTCTTTGCCATCTTTTATGACCCGCACCAATTGCGACACCACGATTTTGAAATCACCGGAAAATCCGAGCGCCAAAGCCGCCGCTTTGAGCCGAGTAACATATCCGTGATGATCCGCTCCCAAGCCCATTATCAAACGGTTGAAGCCTCTCTCGATTTTATTCAGCAAATATCCGCAGTCGCCGGCTATATAAGCGTTTTTGCCATCATTCTTAATGAGCACGCGATCCTTATCGTCACCGAACTGGGTCGTCCTCAGCCACTGCGCGCCTTCCGATCCATAAATCAAACTCTTGTCCCTTAGCGCCCCGATAGCCCTTTCTACGTACTTTTCCTCCAGAATCTTCTTTTCACTCATCCAAACATCGAAAGAAATTTTCATTTTTTCCACAACGGTTTTTTTGATGAAATTCTCCAAGACATCCGCCGCCGCTTTTTCCCCGGCCTCACGCACATCCTTGATAGCAGAATATTTTTCATGCAGTTCGTCTATATATTCCCCGCCATAAACAGCCTCCGCATCCTTCAAGACGCTATGCCCCAGCTTCAATACTTGCTCGCCGGCATCATTTATATAAAATTCGTTCGTCACTTCAAATCCAGCTTTGCGCAAAATCCTAGAAAGCGCATCGCCATAAAACCCTCCCCGGCCATTGCCCAGATGCAAAGGTCCGGTCGGATTAGCCGAAATGAATTCATTATTTATTTTAATGCCATTGCCGATTTCGCTTTTGCCGAAATCTTTCCCCTGACTATTGATTCCGGCCACTTTGTCCTGTAGGAATTTTTCCGACAGATGGAAATTCACATAGCCCGGCGCGGCCACTTCGATCTTGCCAAATTCCGGGTATCGGATGCTTGATATTTGATTTTTAATCTGATCCGCGATTTCCAGCGGACCCTTCCCGACCTTTTTCGCCAAAACCAAGGCCGCGTTGGTCGCGTAATCCCCGAATTTCTCGTCTTTCGGATATTCCACCGCAAAACCGACCTGTTCCAGTCCGAACAAGTCTTTTACCGCTTTTTGGATGATTTTTTCCAGTTCTTTTTTCATAATGAAAATGGATTAAAGATCAGCGCTTTTTATATATTCCATAAAAAACATAACTTTTTTCGCATCACTCGGATTGAATAAAAACGGTTCGACATCTTCAGCCAGGTCATTGAGGTTGATTTTGTTTTCAAGACCAAGCAACTTCTCCCTTAGCTCCTTGCCATTTTTGACCTTCAATTTCAATTGAAGATATTCATAATTAGGACTGGTTTTTGCCAAAAGGAAAACTGTGTCGAAAAAATCACGCCCCTTCATGGCCTTGCGATTAAAAATAGCGAATATTTTTTGCGCCAAAATGATATCCAAAGGCGTAACGTTTATTCTGGTGAATATTTCAAATTTATTCAAAATTATTTTTTCCGAAGCATACGAAAAGCCATGCGGAGCCGTGTCTAATTGAATAAGGATTTTTTCTTCCTCATAGCCGGAAAGTCCGCTGTCAAAAAGCAACTTTGGAATTCTGACATAACAGCGATATGCCCCCTTATACACATTCCTAATCTCAACTTCATAACCGTCCAGCTCCAGCTTATTTTTGACTAACTGCGATATTTGATCGAATTCATTTTTTTCCAAGCCGAAATTATCAAAATCCAAGTCCTCAGAAAAGCGCGTATTGCCATGTACGATCCGCAAGGCCGTGCCGCCAAGGAACGCGAGCTTTGACGCATATTCGGAATCGAAAATTATCTGTAAAATTTTATACTGCAAATACTCGCGTAAAATATTGCGCCTGAACCCTCGGATATTCTCCGGATAATGCTTTTCGATTTCTTGTAGACTAAGCATGCCGCATAAACTTAATGAATTTATTGACTCTTTTTTCCATCGCCTTATTGTCGAATTGGATCAGATAATTTTCCAACTTTTTCAAATCAATTCGTTCAAAGGCGTCTTTATTGATTCTTAACTCTGCAAATTGACCCTCGGTTTTAATTTTAGAATTAAAATAAAAATAGTCCAACAAGGCTTTTTCAATTTCAGCCATTTTAAAAACATGTTCTTTGTGCCGGACCAGCTTATACCCGAATATCAATTCCGGTCTTATCTTGCGATAACTGAACTGCGCCAAAGATGACTTAAAAACATAGGTCTTTCGCGAAGTGACTGAAGTCACAGAATAGACCCCCTCCGGAATCATACCATAAAAAGACAGGGCTGATTCTGTGGAGATGTACGATGGATCAAATATCTTATTGGCGATAATAAACAGGATTTGCTCATTTATTTCCAAATCGGAAAAAATATAATATTCATTTATGACCTTTTTGATATAGCCTTTCTTTTGCCATTCATTCAATCTTTGGCGGTGAAAAGGCGTTTCTATTTTCCTGATATCATCAAGAGAAAAAACTACAAAATACTTTAATTGTTCTCTGAATTCTAAATATTGCATATAATTCTCTAAAATCCGTTTTTTAGGTCTTATACGGATTATATTACCAATTGCCCTGTTTTTTGTCAAATATCGCGTATATTACAAAATCCTTCGTCTTCGCCTTATTTTAGCACAGAAACAGAAAAAAGCAGACCTTGCGAGCCTGCTTTATATTTGGAAATTATCCGAAGGTTCAACCTTCGGAGCAATAAACCTGCTTCGTACTCCCAACACTCCGAATAATCAACTTCGGAATCATCCTACTTGCAACACATAGCATACACTGACATCTGCGCATCTCCTCCACATGAACAACTCCAACCATTTGTTCCATTCGGTCTGGATGAGCGGACACTATTTCCAGAAGTGCATGCGCATCCACCACCGGTTGATACCCTGCCAGCAGGACAATTGACTGAGAGTGAAGTAGTTTTATTATTTGAAATAGTTTGTGTAGTACAATCCATCGAGCCTGCACTTCCCATTGAAGTTATCGACTTGCAATTTTGCCCATTCTGATCGCAATATTCCGTCGCGCCCACCTTGCCTTCGACATCGAGCTTAAGGCCGGACGATGGAGAGGTTGTCCCTATCCCAACCATCAAGTCATTACCTGTCATAGCGATCCTATTAGCATGTAATCTAACCCATCCTTTTCCTCCTCCGGCATTAGACACATTCGGCCCTATCCATATTCCATCATTATTAGTTCCGGCCCCATCAGCAACCGTCAAAACCAATTCTTTTCCTGTCCAATTAGATTGACCAGGATTAGCCCCATAAATCCGTCCGCCCACACCATCAGAAGATACACGTAAAATACCATTGACATCTAGCGACTGTTGCGGGCTTGTCGTTCCAATTCCCACCCTTCCATTCTGCACAATCAACCCATTGGCTGCTCCGCCGGTATTGAGCACCAGTCCGCCAATTTTGGACTGTCCCAGGGCGCCCGTATTGAGCGGCGCACCGACATTACCGCTCGGAGGAGCGACGGTCGGTTCGGTCCAGCCGTTGGCGACCGATAGTCCGACAAAGACGACTAGGGACAATGTTATTCCGATGGACATCATTCCGGTTTCTTTGAGAAGGTTTTTTATTTTTTGCAGC
>JAUXSI010000007.1 GCA_030679985.1 Candidatus Moraniibacteriota bacterium
TTCCGTTTTCTTGACGGTTTTTTCCTTCGCGACCGGTTTCCCAGCCACGCCTTTTTTCACTTCCTTCTTTTTCCCCCCGACTTTCTTCGCCCCCCTTTTGTTTTTGATTTTTGCCATACGGTTTTTAGAAATTTATTAATGATACGACCAGCCTGCGGCTGAAAAAATTAATTATTATCCAATCTGTCCAACTCTTTCTTGAAACTTTCAATACTGCCGAATGATTTATACACGCTCGCAAAACGCACATAGGCCACTTCGTCCAAATCCTTCAATTTTTTAAGCACGATTTTCCCGATTTCCCGCGTCGTAACTTCCGGTTTCTCCAATGACTGGATGGCGTATTCGATGTCTCCCAGCAGTTTTACGGTCCGCTCCTCGGTTATCGGACGCTTGATCAGGGCATGCCTGATTCCGCTTTCAATCTTGGACTTGTCATAATCGACTTTCTCCCCATTCTTTTTGATGACCGCCAGACGCAGCAATTCAATCTCTTCGTAGGTGGAGAAGCGCGCTTCGCACTTGCCGCATTCGCGGCGGCGGCGGGTGATCTTCCCCTCGTTGGTATCTCGCGAGTCGACCACTTTCGTTTCCGCATGGTTGCAAAAAGGGCAATTCATAGGATAAACTTAATGGTTAAATGTACGGAGTCGCAAAGCGATGGAAACATGCTTATCGCCTGCGGTTAATTTTATGGTTTTTAAGCTTCATAACTGCTTATATACTATATGTAGTATAACTTGATACTATTATACCACAATTGAAAAACCTGCCAAGCTCTCGCGAAATGGCAGGTTTTCCTAGAATTTCTGGAAATTTTCCAAAGTTATCCACACCCCACACTAACTTTGCATATCACCGAAGGTGATGGTCGATGCAAAGTTAGTACGGAGCACTCCAGTATTTTACAAACTCACGAAAGCCACCGGCAAGACCTTGCGGAACACTCCGGCGATCAGGATCGCATCCGACTCATCCAGATAGATCGGCTGGTGTATTTTGTTGGTTGATTGCGGGAAAAGACCGATCATGCCGTGTTGCAATTTCTTGTACCGCTTGATAGTCGCCATACCGTTGATGACCGCCACCACTATCTTGCCTTCATAATCAGCCGTCTCGGCTTTTTCAAAAACCACGTAATCGCCGTCCCCGATGCCGTCTTTGTTCATCGAATCTCCCAAAGCCTTCACCGCGAAAAGTTTGGCGGGATCCTCCTGTCGGAACAGGCTTTTGGAAATCTGCAAATATCCGTCCACATTGCCATCGGCATAAGCCAAGGCCTCGCCGCAGGAAGCCAGGCCGTACATCGGCATCGAAAAAATATTTTCTAGATTGGCGTAGTTGTCATTTTCTACCAGAAACAATTTCTTGTCCTCGTCCCGTTTGACCAGGTCTTTCTTTTCAAGCGCCTCGATGACCTGCATCGTGCCCTTCAAGCTTCCCACTTCGATTCCGCGGTCCTCCAGGCGCTTGTGCAGCTTATATCCGGTCGGGTTGCCCTTTTCCTGCTCAATCATTTCCCTGATCGCGTCCAGCACCATTTTCTGTTTGGATGTTAATTTTTCCATGTTATTGCCGATACGAAACTACGAATAAAATTCGAATCTACGAACTTTTTCCCAACTTCATACTTTTTTAATTTAATTATTTAAAATTCGCTTGGTTTTTATAAAGTCGTCCCTGAAATTCACAAGCAATCCAAGTTTTTTATTCAGACTTATCAAATATCTTTTAACTTGATAAAAATCATCTTTCGTTACAAATTTCTTAGCCTTCAATTCTACAACAACGCAGTTATTCACAACAAAATCAATTATATTTCCTGTGAAACATTCGTCTTTTACAGCCCTTTCTTCTCTTGCGTATATTATATTTTTTTCTTTTAATTCTTTTTCAAGCGCGCCTGCATACTGTTTTTCCTTGCTATATCTGCCCAATTCCCTGTGTATCTTAAAAAACATTCCATTCAAATCATATGATAATTCCGGATACAATATCTCTATATCTTTTTTAACAATCCTCTTGATCATTTTATTTTTTATATTTATTCCAATGAACGTTCGTAGATTCGAATTTTATTCGTAGTTTCGTATCGGCATAATGTTCGTAGATTCGTGTATGTTTCGTAGTTTCGTATCGGCATAATGTTCGTAGATTCGTGTATGTTTCGTAGTTTCGTATCGGCATAATGATATTATATCACTTTGCCCATCACTGTCAAGCGTTTTTCCGGCTTGCCACCAAAAAACTCCCGGAATCATTCCGGGAGTTTTTTTATTCCGGTTTTTAGCCTTTTAATTCGGATTCACCTCTTTCCAATTAAGATCCAGGCATTTTCCGCAATCATCTTCACAAACGAAGCAGTTTTCAGAGCTATCACAAGTCTTATCCCCGCAATAAGACAATGGCAAGGCGACAGTGACCTTCAAAACGTCTGACAATCTGTCATTTCTAACGGATATCCTAGCTTCGCCGTCATTATTACCGGTTATTATTCCTCCGGCATCGACTGAGGCGATATCTGAATCATTGGAAGTCCAACTCGCTGCCGATGTGACATCAGTTCCGTTGCAAGAAGATTCAGTCGAAAGAACCTTGCAAGCTTTCGCTCCATATGCCTGCCCCCGACCCATCACCAATGTTCCAAGGCGTATTGAAGAAAAATCACATGAATGGCAGATTTTTAGATCATATACGATAGGCGCCGCACAAACGCTTCCGTCCCAAGTGTATCCGCTATTGCAATAATATTGGCATTTGGTTGCGGTATTTACTGCTCCGTATGTATATCGAGTGTTAACCGTAATCCCAAGATTGTCTTTGTCAAACATCGTAGCATTGGAAGGGATAAATCCTATACAGGAAGGAGCTGGAGCTGGGTTATTAATAATTGCCCTAGCAGTAACAGTAAAAGGAATCTGTACTATTTTATTCCACTCACCTGTAACTAATGCTGCGTTCAAATTACCTCGCACATCGGAATATGCCATCTTGGCATAATACGAGCCAGGGGCGGCAGGGGCGGGAATGCTGGCAGAAAATAATTCAGTGCCTAAAGAAGCTCTGTAGCCATTAGATCCGCTCGCGACAGTTGATGGTATCCATATCTCCCATTGTGCACTAGCTATACTATTGGCACATGTCCAGCTGGTTCCAGAAAGTGAAGCGGTGACATTTTCACCAGGAGCGAAGCTTGTTTTATTAAGACCGTAATTAAACACGAAGTCATGAGTAACCCAATCCGAATTTATATCTGCCCTGACGGAATACCTCATCACATACGTATCCGCCCTTCCTTCTTCTGCAAATAAAAACATTCCGGAAAAAATAAATGTCAGAAAAATCACAATAATATTAGTGCTTCTTTTTTTGAAAAAAATTGCAATCAAGGAAATAACCGCTAAAATAATCACTATTGCGACTCCATAAACAATCGGGTTGTTTTTTTTCTCCTGGGCTATTATCCCCTCAGCTGGAATTTTTCGGCTCTTCAAGGAGAAATCCTTGATATCCAGAATTTTTCCCGATTCTTCTTGGATATCAACCTTGATTTGCGGATTAGGGCAATTCGCGACTATGGCGATATCAGACACATCTAAAAAAGTTTGATGATCGATTGCCTGTTTTTGAATGTTGCCGCAATTCTGTTTTTGCTCATTTTGGATGCTGATGTTATAGAAAAGCTTTATCGGCTCGACTTGGCCGAACCTCGATTCTGGAAAACTATCAGCTGATCCGGCCCAGAAAAAAGAAGCTCTGGCTGTTTCGCCTTTTTGATAATAATCTTTGTCCAAAGTGAGATTCTGGATAGTGGCGCTTACCCCGCGCAAGACATAATGGAAATAAACTTTATTGGAAACCACCTGATTATCGGAGTTTTTGAGCTCCAGAATCGCTTCGTAGGCTTGCGGCTCCAAGGCTTGCGGTAAAATAAATTGTAGGGTCTTTTTTTCTTGTTGGTCAATGATTTGGATCTGTTGCGGTTCCTTATTATCCGCGACTATTTTGCCGAAAGCGGTGCGCCAATGGGTTTCAAAATTCGGAGTGAATTTTTGCTGGCCCTTAAAATGACTTTGAACATCGCAATAAGCCATAAGTTTTTCTTCAGGCCTGATATCCACGCCCTGGCCAAGCATATATTTCTTATCACCAGCCTCGCCTTCAACCTTGAGATAACAAGTATCCGGAATGATTTCCAAATATTCCATAGCGCCATCAAGAGCAATCTCTCCCACCGGATTCATAGATAATGGCAAACCGGATTCATTTTTGGCAATCAGCCAAAGTTTGAAAGTTCCAGACAGATATTCCGGAGCAATATATTCGATTTCTTTTTTGATAGTTTCATTTTCATTCAGACTGATCGTTTCCGGATAGATTTTCTCGTCCACCAGGATTTGCTGGTCTTCATTTTGTCTGATCAACTGGACGGCGTAGCGGACATCCGGCTGGACCTGTTCGCGGTTGGAGAGGTCGAAAGTTATTTTGATAGCATTATTCTCTTGGCTGGTTATCTGCGCGTCATAGATATTGACGGTGGCCACCGTTACGGCTTGGGTTTCTTGTTCTGGCGGCGCGAGCGGAGCTTCCTGGGCGCGAGCGGGAACAAAAAAAGCCGTTCCGCAGATGGCCAGGGTGGAAATTAAAAGCAGTTTTGTTTTGGACATATTTTTTTGTTTGAAGGTTTAGATTGGTTTTATTATACCACCTTTTGGTAAAAAAAGAATGTCAAGAAAGTTCCCCACAATCCAAAAGCCAGCTTTTGCAGCTGGCTTTTTTTTGCTTGACTAAAATATAAGTTTTTTTTCCTAATTCGGATTCACTTCTTTCCAGTTGAGATCCACCGATTGACTGGCACTGCAGGATGCGTTACTAGTGCTGCAGATGCCGTTGCAGGTCCAGTTCCACGGCCCAGAACCGGAAAGAGAGGCCGGAGACGGATTGCCCGAAGAACATAGCAAATTGCTAGCCGGAGCCGTCAGATAAGCCTGGCCGTCCGCGACGCCGCATCGGCCCGCAATCGGATCTATGCTGGCGCACGGATTGGCAGGAGCCGGCGAAGCTACGGAAACCGTGACGGTTTTCTTAGCGGATACGCCCGCGCCATTCCAACATTCCAGGGCATAGGTAGTGGTGGCAGTCGGAGAAACCGATTGGGTCGCACCTGAACCTGATTTTGAGGACCTATCTGTGCTTACTGCATTATTGGGCGTCCATCCGCCGTCATTGGCCACATTGGAAGTACCATAACAGTTGCCAGAAACATTTTTCGTAGACCAAGTCAGGGTGGTCGCGGTGCCGGAAGTTACGGAAGTCGGAGTAGCGGAAAAATTCAGAACCGGAGCCGCACAGGCTTGGACACTGCAGTTCTTATTAATATATGATCCGGACAATTTACCATTGTTACAAGTCCTGGTTTGCTTCACACAAGTTGAACCGCAAGGGAGTAAATTGGATTTGTAGGCGGTGACGCTTTTACCGCTGGCGATAGTACCGCCCCAGGGGAGGGTACAGGCTTTGCCCGTGACATTATATCTCACGGGTAAATATGCGTGTGAACCCCAACCCTTGCCTAAAAAAACGACCCTATGGTTGCCATCCGTGCCCGATGACGCGAATTTGATGTGACCGTTCGTGATATAATTGCAAATCTGATGACTGAACCTGCCACTGTCGCCCGTGCACTGCCAATCTTGTGTCCCATTGGCCACGAACCAATGACCAGCATCAGCATAGATATCGATTATGGGTTTGGAAACTGAATTCGTCCCGTCAGTGGAAGAAACCGCCAGATACTGAAAAAGATCACCATTGCGACAAACCCCGCCCTTGCCGGTGCCATATGCCGTGATATTTTCTCCTGGCAGAAAGACGGATTTATTCAAATTGACCGTATACACGCTATCGCTGTGGGAATAATTGATACTCTGGACGACAAAGGTCGCCGCCGAGGCGTTGTTTCCGTGCGCGAAAATCGCCGTGCCCAAGATAAAGAAAATAAACAAGGAAACGCTTTTTCTGCGGTGGAAAACCACAGCCAATAATGCGATAGCTAAAATCGCTCCCAAAATGCTTGCATATAAAAATATCGGGTCGTATTTCTCATCTTCTTTCTGAACTTCCTCTTTTTCCAGTCCCGCTCCGACTGGAACATCCTGGCTTTTCAAAGCATATTCCTTCTGATCCAAAATATTACCCTGGCCATCTTTGATACTGACGATTATCCGCGGATCGACACAATTGGATGTGACCGGCAAATCATAATCGGAAGTCCGGGCTCCCGGGTCAGCCTCCTTGTCATATTTTTCCGTACACAGGTTTCCAGCCGCACTTTTGATCGCGATTTCCAGAAAAACTTTTCCGTTATCCGTCGGCGCGAACCGGGCGCCATAAAAATTATCAGCTGCCGGCGTCCAATAGATAGAAGCCCGGGCTGTTTCGCCTTTCAGGTAATAATCCTTGTCTAGCCGGAGATTCTGGATGGTGGCGCTTGCGCCGCGCAAGACATAGTGGAAGGATAATTTATTGGAAATTATTTTTCCTTGCTTGTCGGTAAGTTCCAGGACAGCGTCATAGGCCTGAGGCGTCAAAGCTTTCGGTATGACAAAATAGAAAGATCTCTTTTCACCCGAAGCAAGACCCAGCGAGACTTGGGGCGCCTTATCGTCCTC
>JAUXSI010000017.1 GCA_030679985.1 Candidatus Moraniibacteriota bacterium
CACTGCCGGTACCGTCCACGTTATCGGTCCAAGTAGCGCCGGGTTCGGTATATGTGGCGCCCACTTCGACCGTCATCGGATCGGTGCCGTTAAGGGTGATGACCGGGGCGATGGTGTCGGCGGCGGTGGCTTGGACATCCACTGAGGTTTCGCCTAATATCTGAACCGGTACGGCATTGGAATCGAACGCATATTCCCCCGAAAACGTATATATCCCCGAAATGCCCGCGGGCACATTGACCGTATAATTATAAACGGTCGAAGTTGCTCCGCTGATCACTATCCATTTGATGTGACCGGGCTGGGTGATGTCGCCGGTGCCAGGATCTGCGACAGTCCAGCCGATCGGAAGCACTTCGTCGATGATATAGAAACTGTCAAATACATTGAGATTAACTGCAAGCGAAACCGTCAGTATTGATCCTGATACAGGCAAAGAAGATGAAAAACTGCGAACAACATTGGATCCGACGACAGCTTGAACATCTACCGAAGTTTCACCTAAAATCTGAACCGGTACGGCATTGGAATCGAAACCGTATTCCCCTGAAAACGTGTATATCCCCGAAATATCCGCTGGCACATTGACCGTATAATTATAAACGGTCGAAGTTGCTCCGTTGATCACTATCCATTTGATGTGACCAGGATGGGCGGTATCGCCGGTGCCAGGATCTGCGATAGTCCAACCGATCGGAAGCACTTCGTCGATGAAATAGAAACTGTCCGGAGAAACAAGATCGACCGCAAGCGAAACCGTCAATGTCGATCCCGCTGTCGGAGTGGGGTTAGAAAAGCTGCGGGTAACAGTAGAGGCTGAAGCCGATGAGGCGCCAATTACTGAGAAAAAAACTGCTGCCGTAATCCATAAGATGTTTTTCGCGATATTTAATTTCATAATTTTGGGATTAGATTATAAAGTTATGATTTTTTGCGATTAACACCCCGTTCCCGCTTTCCAAAATTGGATGGCCTGCAAAATAAGCTGGTTCGACACCGCCCCGCTTTTCCACGCGTTTACATAACTCAGAATTTCCAAATTACTGATACTTCCACTTCCATCCGTATCTGCTCCCGTCTGGCAAATTCCCGGAATAAGTTCAAAGCTGGCTGCAATCGTATGATCAGCTTTGATATTCGTAAGAATCAAGTATTGATATGAATCAAGCGGCTGCGGTTGCGGAACGCCATCAATCAAGATTTCGGCTATTCTGTATCCTTGATTGGCAGCAACTATGATGGATTGTTGACTATAAACAGGAACGACTGTAACGCCCAAGGGCGTAATCGTACCATTAGGACCGGCTGTTGTCGTTATATTGAAATGATCCGGAATGAAAGTGGCGACGATGGTGTGGGAACTGACAATATTGGTGAATTGGTATGTCGCACTCGGTCCTTTATCGACACCGTCGACTGTTATTTTTTCAATCACATATCCGGGATCGGGCGTTATCGTATAAGCCTGGCTTCCCCCGGATAGTACCGTCGTCGTTCCGAGCGGACTGATCGTGCCATTCGGTCCGGCGGATGAAACTATGTCGTAAGTCGGATTCGTAGCGACAAATGTCACCACCACATCCAGATCAGCCAAAACCGGAGCATAGGTGAAATTATCAGTCCCATAATCGACCCCGTTGATGACAACGCTGGCGACGTGATATCCCGGATCGGGAGTAAACACAAAATTAATTCCGTCGGGGTAAACGACCGTAGTCGTTCCGGATGGACTGACCGTTCCATTGCCGACGGCGGTGACAGTCACTAGGTGTTTTTCATTCCCAAAAATAACATCCATAGTATGGTTGGCATTTATATTGGAAAACGAATACGAATTCACCGGACCGACGGAAATCCCATCGACAATCACATCGTAAACTACATAATGATCAATTAATGAAGAAAATGAATAGGTAACGCTGTCTCCCAAATTGAACATATTCGAACCTGGCAAATACGGAGAGATCCATCCATTAGGACTCACTGAGGTGAATATTTCAAAGGGACCGCTCGGATTAGTTATATTGAAATTAACCGTCGTGCTGACAGGATTCGGCATAACGCCATCGTCAACATTTATAGTTATGTCATAAAATCCGCCTATCGTTGGGATCCATGTAAATTCTCCGGTGCTTGAATTTATCGCGGCTCCGGTCGGCGGATTCCCGCCCAATGAATAGACCAATATGCCATTGTTCGGATTAGTGGCGGACACCAAGAAAGAAATCGGAACATTGGTATCGGAAACGACCTGCGGCACGGGAGTGATTACTACGCTCGGGATGGGATTTACGGTAATATCGATATCGGCATACGCATTTGGGGCGATGCCGTCGGAAACGATGACGGAGAAGAACTCCCACCCAGCTGCCGTTGGCGTCCAACTAAATTCTCCGGTATCAGGATTTATGACGGCTCCGACGGGAGCCGTGGCATCCAATGAATAAACCAACGTCCCATTATTCGGATTGGTAGCCGAAACGGTGAATAAAACCGGATTGCCTACCGTAACGGTAATCGGATCTATCGGGGTAATGACCGGCCCGGGAATATTCGGCAAAGTGACACTGATATCAACCGGAGCGGTAATCGGATTTGCCACAATTCCATCACTGATCAATATGTTGAAGAAATAATATCCGGCTGTTGTCGGCGTCCAGGAAAATTCGCCTGTCGCCGAATTGATGCTGGCACCGGCCGGAGCGGAAGGATCGAGAGAAAAAACTAGCGTGCCACCGTTCGGATTGGTCGCCATCGCCGTGAAAGAAATTGGCGTATTGACCTCGACCGATATTGGAGAAATGGGATAAGCGACGAAATCACCCGGAGAAATCACCATTATCTCGACAGAATAATAAACATCCGGAGCAATGCCATCAGAAACAATAATGTCTATAAAATTACGACCCAAAACGGAGGGCGTCCAATTGACGACTCCCGTATTGGGATCGATTGTCACCCCATCAGGAGAAAAAGCATCCAAAGAATAGACCAATGTGCCGTTATTCGGATTAGTAGCTGAAACGGTGAACGAAACCGGATTATTGATTACGGAAACTATCGGATCAATCGGCGTAACTACAGGAGATTCGACGGCCGCCACGGCAAATACAGTGAAATGATCCAAGGAAACGTTTACGGAATCGGTTTTTATCTTCGCGTTTTTGTCCGGCACCGTTTCGGCATCCTCCAATTCCGAAGCGTTGTCGGCATATTTTATCCGTACCTCACTTTTATTTTTCGGTTTCGGCAATGTCAAATCATATTCAAAACTCCCGTTTTTCATCGAAGAAGTGATGTCATACGCCTTGTCCGAAAACGCGCCCAACGCTGCCATTTGCTTTTTTGTCAGAGTTACCTTCTCGATAGACAGCGTGCCGGGATTTTCCGGAAGCTTGGTGAATTTGACCACCACATCCTTGTCGCCGGGAAAAACATATTCCTTGCCAAGTTCGACCGGATTGTTCGTTTTCGCCTTGCCTCCTTCCACCGACCATAACTCTTCCGTTTCTTTTACTTTTATTTTACCGTCGGTTGAAATAGCAGCGTCCTTTTGCGCCACCTCGACATCGGGCGCGACAATCACGGCAGCTTCCGCAGTTATCATCCCATCTTCAGTAACGGATCCATCGGCTTGCGCTGCCGACCCGGCCGCATCAACCACAGTTTCCGGAACAACAGCCGGATCTTCTGCCGGTACTACAGCATTCTCCGATACCGCCTCTACCGGCTCCTCAGCCGGAACAGCCTCCTCCGCGACCGCATCAATATCAGCTGGCGCAGCCTGGTCTTCAGCTACATCCACTGGAACAACCTGATTTTCAGCCGCATCAATTTCCGGCTCTTCTGACGTCGTTTCATCTTTCACGGCGTCTTGGGACACCGGATCGGCTTCGGACTTTTTTTCCGATTCGGAATCATTTTTAGATTCACTTTTATCATCTGCCTCGACTT
Source organism: Candidatus Moraniibacteriota bacterium (assembly GCA_030679985.1). Lineage (GTDB taxonomy): Bacteria > Patescibacteriota > Minisyncoccia > Moranbacterales > UBA2206 > JAUXSK01. Next base: position 3,955 of record JAUXSI010000017.1, read on the forward strand.
CTTCTTCTGACTCGGAACCGGCCTTGCTGTCATCCGCCTCATCCTCTTCGTCCTCCTCTTCATCATCTTCCTTTTCCACGCTTTCATCCGTCGAATCATCCGCCGGCGCGGAAACTTCCTCCTCGATGGATCCACTCGCCCCCATCGCCGCTACCAGACCCGGCATACCGACCGGTTGGATCAGTAACATAAAAATGGCAAATACGTCCAGTACCACCCATATCATCCCCTTTTTCCGCCTATGTTTTCCCATAAGATTAAGTTTAAGAGATTAAAAAACGACTCGCATCATCTATCATTGCAAATAGAAAACACGAGTCGGTTTTCATTCCTCCTCCCATTCTTTGTTCACCCAGACAATAGAATGTTTCTGACATTTGTTTACATATCCGCCGAAAGGCCGGCAACCCAAGCGGATCATAGCTTACATTTTTTATTTCCCGCATCCATAACACCCCTTACAGCCCACGGATATTTTTTATTTCGCCAAGCTATTCCCACCCCTGGCCCATACCGCCAACCAGCCCGGAAATAAACGTTTTCCCGATTAAAAAAATCCTCCGCGACTGGGAAGATTTTTTAATGTTCCGCTAGAAAATCGCCCAGCTATGGATAGTGGTTTTTAAAACCGAAGTTTATCGGCCGGACTGTAAAATTTTCCGACAACCAAATACTCCTGCCATCCCCGCTGTGATAAATCTTCCAGTGAGACATTTTTTCAGCTATTTTGATGTTTTTTCTTATCCTATGGATATCGAAAGCCAGATACGCCGAAGCGGCGCCCATTGCGCACAAGACCGCCCAAGCGAAAGCGGTCGTCCAACCGCTATCCGAAATAACAGAAAAGGCATCGCCGACCCTTCCGGCATAAGACGCGCCAGGTCCGTAAGCCGACAAGGTCAGACCCGCCTTTTGTTCTCCGGAAAAATTTCCGCCGGATATGAAAGTTTTTTTAATATTTTTCATTTCCGATCCGTTCTCCTGCGCGAAGGCGGGAAAGTCTTTACGGGCACCGAATTCCTGGACGGCGATGGTCGTCACTCGTCCGCTGATCATCCCATAACCCACCGCCACGCCGATTTCCTGGAAACCCGGGTTAAGAATATTTTTCCTGTGCGTCGGGCTCTTCATCCAAGCGGACTGCTGCGCCGTGGCCGTCTTAAAATTCATAGCCAGATTTTCACCGGCGCGGGTATAGGCGTATCCGTTCCGACTTAGCCAGTACCACGGCTCGATACCGCCTGGCGAGGTATGCTCAAAGTAATCATTCGTTACCATATCCTGGATTTTTTCCTCTGCCGCCCGGGATAATTTTTCATTTTTTACAAGCGGCGGAAGACCCGCGAAGATGCGCGCTTCGTTCAGTTCCCGGATGACATTTTCAGCCGACATATCGTTAGCTGAAACATCCGGCGTAAAAAACAGCGAGCCTCCCAATATGATTGCGACTGAAATGTTTTTTAATGTTTTTCCCATACCTATGGTTTTCATATCCGGCTCGTCAACTTATTGAAATAATAATCCACATTCTCTTTCCATCTCTCTACGTCCGCCGGATTATGCCCCGCGCACGAACTGCCGCATTTCCAAACCAACATTTGTTCCGAAGTCGCGATATTTTCATTTTCCATCAGGCCTTGGATCCTATTGCCCACCACGGCCACGGCCTGCTTCGGAGAATCAAAACAACTATAGCCGGATTCGGTCTTATTGTATGATCCGCGGAAACCCCAGTAGTTATAGCAATCGCGTCCGTCTTTTTTGGGAGAAAATTTTCCTAAATTACTTTCGTGTTTGGCGATCGCCACCAGATAGGAGGCGGTTTTCGGATCGCGCGTCGCGATTTCCGAAACCATCTTTCCCATCGGCCGATCACCTACCAATTCTTCGATATTTTTTTTGACGATGAATTGGTCCAAGCTGTATTTGCCAGCCAAAAAATTTTTCCGACCTGCATCGTCGATTCCGCAACGCAACCCGTTATCGGCCATCAGTTCTTTCTTAGGAGCGAACTTCGGCAAAGTGCCCGCTTGCGCTTTCATTCTTACCGGCGATCCTTCTTTAGCTGATGCGCTTCGATGGGCATATTGGAAAAAGACTAAACAGCCGGCCAAACCGACCAAGAGCACCAAAAAAACCATCCTGTCTTTGGGACTATCGCTTATTTGAGCGATTTTTTTACTATATTTAATTTTATTCTTAATATTTATTTTCATTTTGGCTTATTTAAAACAAAAAAAACGGATTTCACCCGTTTTTTACCTGAATTTTCACTTGTCTGCATCTATTTTAGCATATTTTCAGCCTTCTGTCCACTATTTTTTGTTCAGTTTGTTGAAATACATCGCCACGTCGGAAATCCATTTGTCCGCGGCTGCCTGGCCGCCCGTCACTGCGCAATTGGAACCGCATTTCCAAATGACCATCTTATCCGGCGTATTAAGTTTCTTATTGGAAACCAAAAAGCCGATCCGCTTAGCCACCGTATCCACCGCGTCTTTCGGACTGTCAAAACAAGTGTGTCCGCCGGTTCCCATCCGGTCACGGATACCGCGATAACCCCAATAATTATAACAGTCCTGGCCATCCAATACCGGTACGCGCTTGCCCCAAGCGCTTTCCTTCTTGGCAATCGCGACGATGAAAGCCGCCACTATGCGATCTTTCTTGGCGATTTCAGGTATCATAACCTCGATCGGATAACCCTTCACCATTTCGCGCAATTCTTTTTCAAACTCATCGTCACTGGATTTTTTGGCGCTTTTTTCCATTATCTTTGTCACGAAAGTGGTGTCAATATCGTCGACCGCTTCGTCCTTGGAATCATCGAAATCAACTACGTTGCTTCCGGAATCCGCCCGGGGATTCGCTATCGCGATTTGCTGCTCCCGGCTGCTGGATGAGTTTTCCTGGATAGCCGCGGAAACATTCTGCCCTAGATACCGATAAATCATCGTCATCGTAAACATCCCGAAAATCACCGCCCCGACTATGGACAAGTTCCACATCCGCGCCAAAGACACTCCCTGCACCCCGCCCCTGACCAGATCATATAGATAGTTGCGCAGACTGGAATATCTTCTTTTGATCGTCAGGTACGCGATATCCCGCCGGCCGATCACGTTCAACTTTTCCCCGCATTCTCTCGCAAGCGCGCTGTCAAACCTGTTGTAAGCCCTGATCAATTTCCCACCCTGCTTGATTTTATGGTATTCAGCCGGAGTGATGTATAATTTGGAATCCTGCGTAAAAAAAGATTCCGTTATGCCGTCTTTGGCATACAGGACTGAAGAAGTTTTATATTTGCTTACGAACCTAGCCAGCGGCAGATCAAGAAACAACTCCTTTTTCTTTTCTTTCCGTAAACCATCCAAAAAAGTTTTGTTTATTTTTTTGTTAGCCATCAATGAAATTTAAAACGTTTTCCTCGCGTGCTTACATTATACAGCATCTTATCCCTTACGATAACCACATTTTCAAAATCCAGCCTAAATCCCTGCCTCCTGTTTGAAAAACCCTTCTATATCGGGAGTCCCGATCAGGCATTTGCCCCGGGCATACAGCAAAGGCACGCCAGCTTTTTCCTCGGCAATCCCGCATTCCCGAATCTTTTCCAAGAAGACTTCCTTATTGGCATCGTTATGCCAGACCTCAAGTGAATCGAAGCCTACTTTTTCCGCGATTCCGTTTTCCGCGATAAACTTTTCCACGTCATAGCAATGCGGACATTCCCGTCCGTAAAAGAGGATTTTGTCCGTGGTAACCGGAGTCGCGACCGCCTCTTTGCGCTCGGTGGCGGAGCTCCAAATCCACAAGCCAGCTATCAAGGCTATGAAAGTTATGATGGCCACAGCTACGATTATGATTTTTTTCATAGTTCAATCATACACTATTTTCCCGAACCCATCCACCCCTACACCACCACATCCTCCTTAGCCACACCATCCCTCACCTCTACCTTGAACAGTTTGTTGAAAGGCCGGCCGTCCAGCTCCTGTCCCTGGACTTTCATCAAGTAAGACCCGTTTTTGATGAGCAGGTAGTACCGGCCCAAGATGTCGCTCACGGTGAAGGCCAGCCGGCGGACAGATTCCTGCGGGTCATAAAAACTGACCATCGCGAAAGGCACGGGATTCTTCGATCCGTTCTGGATAGTGCCGAAACTCTTCGGGATGAAAAAGATGCGGGTGGCCAGAAGGCTCACATAGATAAACAAAAGGACGCTGTTGGAGATGGACGGCGGGTTGAAATAGAAATTGGCGGCTGTAGCGATAAATCCGACGTAGAACAATATAGCCAGACTGTCTTTTTTGACCAGGGTCCAAACGGAATTTTGATCCTCGATTTTCTTCCTAGCTTCTTCCATCCAATCGATACTAGTGGCTCGCAAGGCGATGTTTCGAGTCACCATTCCGCCTGATAGAACATTAATCGGATTGCCATCGTAAAGTTCCCCATAAAATTCGTCGGATTTATCGGTATTGACCAATTCATAACTGTCTTTGGCTATCCTGAAAGTATAGCTGCCCTCCTTGGCCAGGAAACCGTAGCGGCCTTCCTCATCGGTAATGACGGAATCAACCGCCTTGCCTTCGGAATTCAGGATGGAAATAGCGACTCCGGCGATCGGCCTTCTCGTCTGGAAATCGAAGACCGTGCCCCAATTCTCTTTCTTTTTGCGGGTGTGGCCCAGGAGACCGAAACTCCGGAGGAATCCGGAAGAGCCGCTGAGCGGATTGGCTGCGGCAGCCGCGACGGCGGCACTGGCGGCTCCCGCGACGGCGCCCATAGCCTGGGCGACAGCCGGCGCTTTTTCAACCATCGGAATGGCTTTAATGATCCGTTCGAGTCGGGCGACCAATTGCTGGGTCCCTTTGACTAGGGAACTGTTTTTGAGTTTTTCCCGGGTGGCTTGCCAGAGTGTTTCCTCCCCGGCGGCCTGGATCGGGTCAGCCCCGATTTCGGTCAAGACCGGAGTCGGTTCCTGTGCATCGGATCGGTCCGCTTCCGTTTGATCGGAGTCAGCTTGGTCCGGCGCGGATTGGTCCGATTCAGATGGGACTTCCGGTACGGCCGGCTCCGGTAGCGTTACGGCTGGGATTTCCACGCTTGGTTGTTCCGCTTCTTCGTCGGTAGTCGCTGGGACTTTTTTGGAATAGTCAGATTCATCTTCGTCGCGATAGGCCCGGACACGGTATTCGTAAGTGGTGCCTGGATCGAGGTTTTTGTCCCGGTAAGATTCTTCGCCTTCATCGACCGAAGCGATCTTTTTGAAAGAGCCGC